>NZ_AJXL01000074.1 GCF_000264055.1 Flavobacterium sp. ACAM 123
ATGGCGTAAACCTTATTTTACTTTGAGCATTTTTCAGCTTGCCCATGCAGCCGGTTTTCTGCAGTCTTTGATGCTTGAAACCTCCACATTTCAGCTATTTTACAGGTCTATTTCTGAGTTTATGCGATCTGAGTTTTGTTTACTTTAAAAGCGCGTTCATAAGAGATTTTTTTTGTTTTGGTATTAAGTATTTCGTGGTAGTGAAGTAAATGGCATAAGATGAAGGAGGTGTGGAAAATGGTGGTGCAGTGTTTTTTGTTGCAAACATTTTTTATTTCTTATTAACTAAATAGTGTTGTTTAAGCAAAAAATAGTTTTATATTTGCACTCGCTTTCGGGGTGTAGCGTAGCTCGGTTATCGCGCCTGCTTTGGGAGCAGGAGGCCGCAGGTTCGAATCCTGCCACCCCGACAAAAAATCCTTTCTGTTCCCACAGAAGGGATTTTTTTATTGGAGAATAACAAAAAGTGATTACCGTGTTTCTATATTCCGTTAAATATCACTTATTTTTGTACTGTTTAAAATAATTATAAAATTTTACTATGTCTGATACAATCGAAAAAATTAAATGTCTTATTATAGGTTCTGGACCGGCAGGATATACTGCTGCTATATATGCAGCTAGAGCGAATATGTATCCGGTTTTGTACCAAGGAATTCAGCCTGGAGGTCAATTAACAACAACTAACGAAGTGGAAAACTGGCCTGGTAATCCTGAAGGAATCACGGGTCCAGAAATGATGGTCCAATTACAAGCTCAAGCGCAGCGTTTTGGTACTGATGTTCGTGATGGTTGGGCAACTAAAGTAGATTTCTCAGGAGATATTCATAAAGTTTGGATCAATGACACTAAAGAATTACATTGTGAAACGGTTATTATTTCTACGGGAGCCTCGGCTAAATATTTAGGTTTACCTTCTGAGCAACATTACTTAAAAATGGGTGGTGGTGTTTCTGCGTGTGCCGTTTGTGATGGTTTTTTCTATAGAAATCAAGAAGTGGTTATTGTAGGAGCTGGAGATTCAGCTTGTGAGGAAGCGCATTATTTGTCTAAACTTTGTAAGAAAGTAACGATGTTAGTGCGAAGTGAAAAATTCAGGGCCTCAAAAATAATGGAAGCTCGTGTACGAAAGACAGAGAACATTACGATTCTTATGAATCATGATACTGTTGAAGTTTTAGGAGATGAGCAAGTAGTTACAGGTGTAAAAGCGTTGAATAAAACAACAGATGAAGCATTTGTGATTCCAGCAACGGGTTTCTTCGTAGCCATTGGGCACAAACCAAATACTGATATTTTTAAAGATTTTCTTTCCTTAGATGAAACAGGTTATATCAATAACGTTGTAGGAACTGCAAAAACAAATATAGAAGGTGTTTTCGTTTCTGGAGATGCAGCAGACCATGTGTATCGTCAAGCAATTACCGCTGCAGGTACAGGTTGTATGGCCGCACTTGATGCAGAAAGATATTTAGCAGCTAAAGAGTAATTTTTGCGAGAATAAATTAGTGCTAAAAAAGTCCATTACTATAAGTAGATGGGTACTTTTTATTTGGTATTGGATTGATTCTTTATTTGATTTTTTTTTAGCAATTTGGCTTCATCTGAAAATTTTAGAATTTCAATTTTCGGGCTTCCATAAAGTTCGATTTCTGATTTCTCCCCAGCACTGATGCTGATAGATGTTTCTGCGTTAACGCTGGCTGTGGAGGAGCTTTCGGTGATTAATTCTAAATCTTTGATAGTCAATTTAGTTCCTGTAAAATCGGAATTGTTATCCAGACGAATAACGGCATTGTCTGCACTTCCTTCAATTTTTGCTTCTGCCTTTTGATATAAGTCACAACTTAGCTCAGTGGCTGTGATTAATGATTTCAAAACGGCATCTTTACTCAATACAATTTTTACTTTTTCAGATTTTGCATTCAATTCAATTTCGGATTTATCATCAGCCTTTAGAACAAAACTCTTCGTATTGATATTCAAAAACAATTTAGAATAATCAGTACTTCTAAAAAGAATAGAGTCAAGTTGCACCTGCTGTATAGCGTTTACAACGGTCTCGTTTTTAGAAAAGACGCTTTGTAAATCATTGGTATAGGTAACGCGTACGATCAGTTTTCTGTATTTTATTGCTTCTTTTGAAGTGTATATACGGAGCAAGTTATCCCTTAAATCCATTGAGATAATATCATGGAGATTGTCATCTGCTTCAATCTCTATTCTTGGTCTCTCTCCCTTTTCCAGATACACTTCGAGGTTATCTTCCAGTTCAAGTAATTCAAAACTACCAGTTTCCCTTAATTCAGTCGTAACTGATTTCGAACCTTTTATTTTTTCTTTTTTCTGTGCGAAAATCAGAGTAGTAGATAGTGCGAGTAGAATGATAACGGTATATTTTTTCATTTTGTTTTTCATTTTGACAAATATAAAAAAACCAATCACTTTTGATGAATTATTCAATTATTAATTATCAAATAGATAATTAGATTTTATCGATACTTGCGCCAGAACTTGATCTTTTTTCTATTGATTTTGGGGTCGTGTTATAATCGATATTGCTGCCACTAGAAGCTTTGGCTTTTAAACTTACAATAGGATGAACGCTAATAGTCGCTCCGCTTGATGCTTTTGCACTTACTTCATTAGCAAGTAAGTCACTTGCATCAATAGCACTTGCGCTGGAAGCTGTAGTCTCTAGATTAAGCGCTATTCCTTCAATAGTTATTGAACTCCCGCTGTTGGCTTTACATTCAATTTTATCTGACTCTATATTCAAATTCATATTTGAGGCAGAAGAAGTCCTGAGGTTGATACTTTCCCCTTTAAGCGTATTTAAACTTGTAATCGAGGAAGCACTAGAAGCACGCAAGGATTCAATAAAGGGCATTTTAACAGTAACTTTTTTTGATTCTATATTTATAAAAGAATTGTAATCACAGGAGATGATAAGAACGCCGTTTTCTACTTTAGTAATGATGCTTTTTTGTAAATTGTCGTCAGCTTCAACACTAATCTCTCTTTTATCTGATTGTTCTAGTACCAAATTGATAGCATTGCTAACGTCAATACTTTTAAAATCTCCTTGTACATTCCTCTTCTCGGTTGTGACGTGGCCACTTCCCGTTATGGATTTTATGTTTATCGAATGGTTACACGATGCAAATAACAAAGCCGTTAATGCTACCAGAATGAATTTAGTTAGTATGGTTATGATTTTCAACATGATTATTTGGTTTTAATGATGATTCCGTTTTCATCGATGGACAACGATCCTAGTTCTTTAGTTTCAGTTCTAATTATTTCTTTGCCATTTACTTTAATAGAAATCGTTTTTTCTTCTTTTTTAGTAGTTTCTGTTGCTTCTGTTGCTCCTAAGCTTTCATTTTCATCATTATCTTCTTCATTAGAAGTACAGTTTAAACACCTTATTTTATTGTCTTCTACTCTGTAGATTTCATTGCTAGAATTTGGATTCCATAAAAAGTAATCGTCATCTGTACGATCATAGTTTTTCATAGAATCGTCTGGTTTTAACAATGTACCTTTAGGCAAGTATAAAGTAATTTCTACTTCTTGATCACGAAATTTGTTTTTTAAATCGGTAAGTAAATAGTTGTCGAAAATTAATTGATTTCCTTCAATTTTATAGCTGTATTTTATTTGTTCCGCTCTTTGTCTCGCTTCAGATAATGATTTCCCTTTTGCCTCTTTTTCAATTTGGATATAAGCTAATTTTTCATCTGTTTTTTCGATTCTCAAACTAACATCATTAGAGTACAGTACCTCCTTACCAGCGGGATCTTGCGCTATTTTAAAACCATTGCGATCATCAATGTTCTTTGCATAATAATCATTGTGTTTGAATTTAATGTACAGCGTATCGGTTGGTAGCAGCAAAATATTTTCTTTACGAATCACCCTTCCGTCTGCGGCAAAAGCCGAAGCTTGTTTTACACCTATAGAAATGGCTAATGCAACTGAAATTAACCATAGCGCAAGCAAGGTGTATTTAGCAATGTTTCCGATAGACTTCATATTTGGAGCCAATAGTTTGAAGCCTAATACTGTCAAGAAAAAGAATGGAATACCAACTGCAAAGAACATCAATAGTCCAAAAGCCCATATAGGATAGTCAGTGAAGTTTCCTGCTTCTATAAAACCTTGCCAAGGAAAATCAATAAAGGACGAAAACCCTAAAGTAAATATGCCTATAAATAATGCCATTAAAGTGGCTAAGCCAGTCATAATTAAGATAACCCCAAGAAACTTAGCGAAAATTTTGAAAATCGTCATAATGAACTCACCAAAAGAACTTCCTATTTTACCGGCACCAGTTTTTATTTGGTTGCCATATTTGTCGTAATCAACATTTTTAAATTTGTCAGAAACGTTTTCAAATTCTTCTCTTACTTTTTTTTCGATGTTCGAAATATTAACTGGTTCTCCAGTCATTTCCAGTTTCTCTGACGTCGTCACTGCAGCAGGAACAACGATCCATAAGATAATGTAAGCAAGAACTCCTGTTCCCGCTCCCCATACTAATAGGATGAAAATTATTCTAACCCATACAGCATCAATTCCAAAATAGTGACCTAGTCCAGCAGAAACTCCACTTACCATCCCTTTTTCAGTATCTCGGTATAGTTTTTTTGTTCTTCTGGGTGCAGGACCGCCGTAGCTTTGAGAAGTGTGATTGTCTTCTTCTATAATATAGTCTTCTGGTTGGCCCATAACAGCAATCACTTGGTCTATCTCGTTTAAACCCACAACTTGTTTGTCTGTTTTTTGATTTTCTGTTAACAGTTCCGCGACACGCATTTCGATGTCTTTTATAATTTCCTCCTGGCCGGATGATTTAGATAGCGATCGTTTTATGGCGTCAAAGTAACGCGTTAATTTTAGGTATGCATCTTCGTCTATGTGAAAGAACATTCCGCCTAAGTTTATGTTTACAGTCTTGTTCATGGCTATTTTTTTTGGTTGGTGATTAGATTTACTGCATCGGATAATTCGGTCCAAGTGCTGTTAAGTTCGTTTAGAAATGTTTGACCTATCTCGGTCAGACCATAGTATTTTCTAGGTGGTCCTGATGTTGATTCTTCCCAGCGGTAGCTTAACAATCCGTCATTTTTTAGTCTGGTAAGGAGCGGATAAATAGTTCCCTCCACCACTAATAATTTTGCGTTTTTTAAAGTGTCTAATATTTCCGATGTGTAGGCATCTTTTTCTTTTAATACAGATAAGATGCAAAACTCGAGAACACCTTTGCGCATCTGGGCTTTTGTGTTTTCAATATTCATAATTCGTTTTTTTGATTTTTTTGTTGATTAAACTATTCGTTTTTTGATTGCTGCGCCAGTTTGCCATTCTGGCTCGGGTGATGATTTGTCATTGCGAGGAACGGAGCAATCTCATATTACTTAGTACTCTTTTCTTCTGGAGCTCCTTCCTGCTGTCCACTATATCTTTCATGTCTTGAACTTGTTTCAAAGTCTTGAAACAAGTTCAAGACATGAAAGGATGCCGCTTCCATCAGGGCTAGTGACTCCCTATTTGATAAAAGGAATCGTAATTGGGTATTTATATTTTTCTCCATTTGATGTTTTTATGGAAGCATAAATGATTAAAAAGAATTCGGCTGCTTTAATACAAATAAAAATAAATAAAGTGGTTAAGCCGAGAGTGATTAAGGCCACGTTATTTCCTAAATTAAAATTATCGATTACAAAACTGTCGTCGTGAATTATTGCACTCAAAGGAACGTTATTAAAAATGGTAAAAATCAAAGTGGGGATGGCGATAAGGGCAAGTCCTATTGTGTACAATAAAAGACTTAATTGGAAATTGAGTATTTGTTTTCCACTGTAATCTACAAATTCAGACTTGTCTTTTTTTGAAGTCCAAAGTACTATTGGAAAAATAAAATTCCCAAAAGGAATAAAATATTGTGTTAATGCACTCAGATGAGTAAAAGTGGCAATGTTTTTTCGGTAGTTGTTTCCATTTTTTTTGATTTTTTGATTGATGATTGAAACCTTTATGAATTTTCGAATAGGAGTACATAGTAATTTCTTATACAAATATATGGTTAAAAGAAAGTATCTTGTATCGCATAGTAGTAAAACTTAACATAGTTTTAACAAAATAATATTATATGTACGCATAGTATTTTTTTGTACATTAGCAAAAAAACCACTGATAATGAAACTTACAGCGTCCAAACTTAATAAATTTTTATTTTTCAAATTGCCTGCCGCATTTATCTGCGGGGTTCGGGTAAAGAAGCTTGATGAGACGGATTGTTTAGTTACAGTGAAGCATCGCTGGATCAACCAAAATCCGTTTAATTCGATGTACTTTGCAGTTCAGGCGATGGCAGCAGAATTATCAACAGGGGCTTTGGTGATGTATCAAATTCAAAAAAGCGGTAAAAAGATATCAATGTTGGTGGCAAATAATAAAGGAAATTTTACTAAAAAAGCCACAGGAAGAATAACGTTTGTCTGCAAGGATGGTCATTTAATAGAAAGCGCTATTCAAGAATCTATAGCAACAGGAGAGGGGCAGACCTTCTGGATGAAATCTATTGGAACTGACGAAAAAGGAATTCAAGTGTCTGAAATGGATTTCGAATGGAGCGTTAGAGTAAAACAATAAATTAGTGTGAGACAATTAGTTTTAAACTCAGTTAAAAATAAAAATGCCTCCTGATGGAGGCATTTTCAATATGTTAAAAGGAAATTATGCTTTTTTAGCGCAACACTTTTTTTCTTCTGTTGCTGCCATTGTAGCATCACATTTTTTTCCTTCCGCTTTGCACTTAGCTTTGCATTTTGCAACTTCTGCAGCAGTCATTGCTTTAGAATCGGCCTCTTTAGCACAACATTTTTTTTCTGTTTGCGCTTCTTTTTTAGAAGCAGTTTTTGCTTCTTGAGCACTTGTTGTAATTGTGAATAAAGCAAATGCTGCTAGGATAAGTATTTTTTTCACTGTTTTTATTTTTTAAGTAGTTAACAAAATCAAATATATAAATAATTCAATTACTTATTTTTAAAAAACAAGTTAATTATTAGAATCAAATATCCAAAAACGATTCAGCGCTAGTAATTTGAGAGTCTATTTTATAATTATTTTTCTACTGAAAGCTCCTTTTGTAGTTTTGACTTTAACAATGTATCCTGCCTTACTTACATTTGTAATAGGAATTTTAATCTTGCTTTGTTTTACCTCATCGATAGTCCAATGTGCTATTTTTTGCCCTAATAAGTTAAACAGATCTACAGCAGAAACTTCAGTATCAATAAAATCATTTTCGATGTTTAAAGTCTGATTCGTATTAGAATAGTAAATCAGAATTCCATCTTCTAAAATATTGGTGTCTACAGTGAGTGTTTTGTTTACAAATTGGAGTGAGAAACGTTTGTTATATTTTCCAACCCCAAGTGCTATTTGGAAATCGTTGTTCTTAATTTCGGAGTAGAGGTTTGTCACATTATCGTATAAATAGATTTCAGTTGATGACGAGATGTTCTCCAATAAACTAATTTTAAGAGTTATGATTCCCTCGTTTACAATTGTGATGCCAAATGGAATTATTTGATCGTTATCAAAATTAGGGACTCCTTGGATCACAAATTTACTATTGCTAAATTCCCAATAGAAACTGTCTCCTTTTGTTTCCAGTATTGGAGCATCATAGCCAATGTCAAATTCATTGGTAGTATTGGGGTCTGTTCCAACTAGCAGTTGTCTATTAACTCCTTTTGTCGTTATGAAATTCAATGTAATTTTGGGTCTTGTATCGGTATCAGTCAATTGTTTAGTTCCTTTAGTTTTCATAAAAAGGGAAGCTCCGTCCGATTCTCTATTAAAGACCCGTTGCGTATTTTTAAAATTTAGATATCCTTGTTGGATATTAGTAGTTGTTGTTAATGCTAAATCTATTGATGCTTGAACAAAGAATCCTTGCGCTACAGGAATGTATTGTCGTGATTGTTTTGTACCAGATGCGTTATTGTTTGCGGTTAAAGGGGTGTCAGCTATTGCAATTAGACCACCCATTAGCGTATAGATAGCGTAACCACCTTCATATTGTGCAAGAAGATGATTGTTTGATAAGGCGAAATGATCCCAAAAGTACAGTGCCCCGTTGAAAACATTTGCAGTACCTGTGCAACCTGCACATCCCATCAAGTTGTTTTTAATAAAGAGCTTGGCATCGAGTGCCGATGGATATGGATTTCCAATTAAATAGCTTTGTTGTGGTTTGATGGCTAAGGCAATATCACCAGAATTTGGTTTTCCAACAAAAACATAGTTTTGCGTAGAGGAAATTAGTGCTGCTCCGCCAGTTCCTTTCATAGTATATCCTTCTCCTATTTTTATGTTAGCAGAGTTTCCTATATAGTTCCATTGATAGTAATTTTGCCAGTCAGTATTTGTAGCTGGTGTTAAAGAGTTATAAGACCATAACCAACGGTTGCTTATTTTAATTGCTCCTGTATTTGGTATATCCGCAAAGTACGCTCCATCTCCAAAACTGATAGAACTAGGGTTAAATGGATTTGTTGTTACATCGGTTCCATCTCTCAATACACCGCCAATTGAATAGCTTAAATTATTCGTGCTGACCGGTGAGGACCAATAATTATAATTATAGCTGTTTTTTTGTTCCTTGTTGATCGATGAGTAGCTTACCTGCTCCTCCAGCAGGATTTGCCGACATTCCAGCCTGAACCAGTTGTGCTTCGCCAGTTAAACGAATATCGCCGTTTAATAATGATACATAGTTTGAAACGGTTAATTCAAATTTATCCACTACGCTAACTCCCTTAGCTCCTCCGGTATTATTGGTAGTTAGATTAAAGAAGGTTTCGTTAGTTTTTATACCCAGGTTTACGGTTTGAACCTGATTTAATGTCGCGCCATTAAAGGTTACCGTTCCTGTTCCGGGGATAAAAGCACCGCTATTTCTCCAGTTACCGCTAATTTGTAATTCTGAATTATTAGTACTTACCATAGTAACTGAGCCATTACTGTTTATAATCATATCCTTGGCACTTGCAATTCCTCCGTATGGGACAGCATTTGATGAAGCTCTATCAATAACAGGCAATCTATTGCCGTTTGCTGCAGTAGGCAAAATATTTGCATCTATAGTAAATGAAGGCAATCCTTGTTCCCAATTTTTGCAATCAAACCAATCTGTACTTACAAGTCCAGTCCACCAGCCTGCTCTACCAGTTAGAACATTCACGGTTGCAGAACCAGTTACTCCTCCTGGAAAAGGAGTACAGTTTTTGTCATTTAAGGCTGTAATGGTATAAGTAACATTGGCTTTAAGATTAGGGACACTGAAGGTGTAAGGGCTCGCATTTATTCCTGTGACTGTGGTAGGTGTTGTACCGTTTGTATAGGTTACCGTCCAAGGAGCCACACCTGTCAAGGCAACGCTAAATGTAGCAGTCCCATCATAGCAAATAGTCTGATCTGGGCCTATATTTGCCGTTGGACGTTTATTGACAGTTACAGTTACGTAAGATGTTCCTTCAGGTCCGTAGCTTGTGCAGCCATTAAGAAAGGAAGTTATCGCATAAGTAGTTGTTACAGCCGGAGTAACAGTCACACGAGTAGTATTGGTAACGCTTATAATAGCTCCGCCTCCTCCTGGTATAACCTCTTGCCATTGTGAAGTTAATAGAGGGTCTGGTGCTTGAGGAATTTTAACGTTGTCGATAGCCCATGTGCTACCGATATTAGGAACTTTAGTCCCCGCAGCATTTACAGTTCCATAAAAGAAAAATCCTATTTTAATGTTAGAATAGCCCAAATAAGAGTTCAAATTAAGAGATATGGAGTTTGCAGGATTTGAATTCTTAAACGGATTTTTAATATTTGTATTCCCATTAAAAGTGGCCAAGGTCACCGTATATGTTAATCCACCATCTAAAGAAATTTTCACCTCAGCATAATCATTCACATCATCTAATTTATAAGCATGATCGAATGTTAAATTTGCTGAAGTTAATCCAATAAGATCAAATGCTGGTGTCTGCATTACAGAAGTTCTATTTCCCCTTGTAATGGCAAATTTCCCATCACCAGAATCATATTCATCGCCAGCATTTCCATTTGTTTCACTAAATTCATTGTCAACACCATTATCACCGCTTGCAGGAAATTTTTTATCATCGACTAGCCAACCTGGTGGGTTAGCTTGATTGAATAGACCGCCTGACGCTAGATTTTGACTGCTTGAAAAGCCACTATCTGAGGACAATTCTGTGGATTCTCCTTCACAAATTGTAGAAGGAATTGCGCTTACTGGTGATGGTTTAATATTTGGAATAATAAATAATGTAGAGATCCCAGAATTTACAATTGTACAAGAGCTATTTTGAATTACGGCTCTGAAAATCGTAGTTGCAGTTATTCCGGTATAGGTATAGGTTAAGCTTCCTGCATTTCCTTTTAGAATCCAAGTGCCTCCTGCATTAGTAGAAGTTTCCCATCGCACGACAGTACCTACATTTCCATTTAACCTAATTACTCCACCCGAAGAATGACAATCAGTTAGTCTAGTGGTTCCATTGTTAACATTACTAGGATTAGTGGTTGATGTGATAGTGGTCGTACCGCCTACAGTTGGCGCATTGACGGTTACGTCAACGGTAAATACTGATCCTGGGCAATCATTTGCAGTGGGTGTAACAGTATATCGTACAATACCCGCCGTTGTACCGTTATTGGTTAAAGATTGGGCAATTGTGTTTGTCGTACCAGTAGTAAAGCCTGAAATGCTACCACCCGTTGGCGTAGAAATAATAGCTGAGGTCCAGGTGTATGTTGTACCGCTAACAGTTGAGTTTAATGTTACATTTGTTGGCAAACCACTACAAACAGTTTGTGCAATGGCGGAACCGGTCGGTTTCGGGTTGACAGTAACGTCAACTGTAAAAGCGGATCCTGGACAGGAGTTCGCCGTAGGAGTAACCGTATAGCGAATACTTCCTGCTGTTGTTCCGGTATTAGTTAAGGTTTGTGCTATTGAATTTCCAGAACTATTGCTAAAACCGCTAATTGTTCCACCCGTTGGAGCATTTTGAATAGCTGCGATCCAAGTAAATGTTGTACCACCACCAGTTGGGTTTAATGTTACATTAGTTGTTGAACCACTACAAATTGTTTGGGCAATGGCAGAGCCCACTGGATTAGGATTAACAGTTATGGTTCCACTTAATGAACTATTAATACAAGTACCAGCAGTTGTTATGGTATAATTAAATGTTCCAGCTACGGCGGAAGAACCACTAATTGTGTAAACACCAGCAGTAGCATCGTATGCCCCTATAAAGTTGGCCGGTCCTGGACTCCAAGAAATGCTAGGATTGGTTCCTCCATTACTTATGGAATATTTTATTGGAGTAATTGGAGAATTTATACATTTTGTTTGATTGTCTGATCCTGTTCCTAAGTTCAAATTAATCGTTGAATCTGGATTGACTGTGATGGTTCCGCTCAAAGAAGGGTTGCTACAAAGTCCTTGTGTCGTTACGGTATAACTAAAAGTTCCTACTGCAGAAGGAGTGCCACTTATTGTGAAAACTTTAGTTCCAGAATTGTAAGAACCGGTTACACCAGCTGGTAGTACACCAGCTGTAATGGAAGCATTAGTTCCACCGCCTCCAATAGCGTAATTAATATTTAGAACAGTATTGACACAATTTGTTGGATTGTCTGACCCTGAAACCGATGATAAAACAATAGTTGAATTGGGATTAATGGTAACATCAACGGTAAAGGCTGCTCCAGTACAAGAATTTGCAGTAGGAATAATGGTGTAACGAATAATTCCGGCGGTTGTTCCTGTATTGGTTAAGGACTGTGCAATTGTATTTTGTGTACCATTGCTAAATCCGGTAATCGTCCCTGCTGTGGGAGTAGTTTGAATGGCAGCCGTCCAAGTATATGTAGTACCAATAACAGTTGAGTTTAATGCAACACTCGTCGTTGAACCACTACAAATCGTTTGAGGAGTAGCAGAGCCCACTGGCGCCGGATTAACTGTTACGTCAACTATAAAAGCTGTTCCTATACAAGAGTTTGCGGTAGGAGTGACAGTATAACGAATAATTCCAGTAGTTGTACCAGTATTAATTAAAGTTTGGACAATTGGATTTCCTGAATTAGCACTAAATCCAGTAATTGTTCCTGCAGTTGGGGCAGTTTGAATGGCTGCAGTCCAAGTAAATGTTGTGCCGCTAAGAGTTGAGTTTAATGCCACATTTGTTGGCGAACCACTGCAAATGGTTTGAGCAGTGGCAGACCCTATCGGTTTTGGGTTGACTGTTATTATTGCTACTGCAGATTGTATTGAGGAGCAAGTATAACCTGAAGGGCCAGAAATTACCACATCATAATTACCAGCTGTCGCCAAAGTTGCAGTTGGAATAGTGAAAGTAGTTGCTGTTGCACCTAATATGTTTACGCTATTTTTTCTCCATTGATAAGTCAAAGGATCACCACCAGCATTTGCTATTACTGAGAAACTTACATTCGGAGTGTCTTCACAAACAGTTTTTGAAATTGGCTGAGATGTTATGGCAATGGATTGATCAACATTCAACGTTACTTGGCTAGAAGTAACAGCTGAGCAAGGTGCTATTCCGCTAACAATTGCATAATACGGGCCGTCATCAGTTAAAGCAGCTTGTGTGAAATTTAAAACATTACTAGTAGCGCCAGTTATATTAGCCGAATTTACAACAGCGACTCCGTTACCTATAGTCCCTTTATACCATTGATACGTTAATCCATCTCCACTCGCTACTATACCAAAGGATGCCGGGTTGGAAACACAAACACCTACATTAGATGGTTGAGTATTTATAGCTACTAAGCGGTTTATAACCAATATTGAATTGTTTGATGTTAACGAAGTACAAGGACTCGTTCCCGTAATTACTACATTATAATTATTAGCAGCATCAGTATTTTGTAAATTAAAGAGGGTTAAAGTTGATGAGGTTGCACCAGCTATATTGGCTCCGTTCACCAAAGTAACTGTGCCTTTTCTCCATTGAAATGTTAAACCTGCACCCGATGCAGTTACGCTCAAAGTGGCTGTGTTTCCTGAACATAAAGTTTGCGTTGTTGCAGGTTGTACTGTTATTGCGACTGCTTGGTTGACCACTAGAGCAGCATTATTTGAAGTTAAAGGATTGCAAGGAGTTGTTCCTGTAATGACTACATTATAATCAGCAGCAGCATCAGCAGCAGCTATGGGATTAATGTTTAAAGTTGCCGTTGTAGCGCCTGAAATAGCTCCTGCATCGGCAAGATTAGTAGTTCCTTTTCTCCATTGGTAGGATAAGCCAGTTCCAGTTGCTATTACATTAAAACTTACCGATGTTCCGGAACATACGGTTTGAGTAGTTGCAGGTTGAGTATTAATAGCCACTATTTGGTTTACCAAAAGAGTTGCTGAATTTGATGTTATTGAACTGCAAGGAGCTGCACCACTAACTACTACTGTATAATCTGCCGAATCAGCTGTTGTTATATTTGTTAAAGTTAATGTTGATAAAGTTGCACCAGATACGTTGCCTACGTTTCCTAAATTTGTTCCACCTTTTTTCCATTGATAAGTTAAACCTGTTCCAGTTGCAGTCACGCTAAAAATGGCCGTACTTCCTGAACATAAGGTCTGTGTTGCTGCAGGTTGGTTTGTTATTGTGACTGCTTGGTTGATTACCAAAGCAGCATTATTTGATGTCAAAGGGTTACATGGGGCCGTTCCTGTTATTACTACATTATAATCAGTAGCTGCATCTCCAGTAACTGTTGGATTAATAGTTAAAGTTGCCGAAGTAGCTCCGGTAACAGAGCCTCCATTTGCTAAATTAGTAGTTCCTTTTCTCCATTGGTAGGTTGCACTTGTTCCGGTTGCTGCTACATTGAAGCTTACTGATGATCCTGAACAAACGGTTTGATTTGCTGCAGGTTGAGTACTAATGGCCACAAATTGGTTTACCAAAAGAGTTGCTGAATTTGATGTTATTGAACTGCAAGGAGCGACGCCACTAACTACTACTGTATAATCTGCCGAATCAGCTGTTGTTATATTTGTTAAAGTTAATGTTGATAAAGTTGCACCAGATACGTTGCCTCCGTTTCCTAAATTTGTTCCACCTTTTTTCCATTGGTAAGTTAAACCTGTTCCAGTTGCAGTCACGCTAAAAGTTGCTGTACTTCCTGAACATAAGGTTTGTGTCCCAACAGGTTGGTTCATAATTGCGACGACTTGATTAACCACTAGAGCTGCATTATTTGAAGTCAAAGGGTTACATGGAGCCGTTCCTGTAATGACTACATTATAATCAGAAGCTGCGTCTGCAGTAACTGTTGGATTAATAGTTAAAGTTGCCGAAGTAGCTCCTGTAATGGAGCCTCCATTTGCTAGGTTAGTAGTTCCTTTTCTCCATTGATAGGTTAAACCAGTTCCTGTTGCTACTACATTCAAACTTGCTGATGTTCCCGAACAAACGGATTGATTTGTTGGTGGTTGAGTCCCAATGGCAATAATTTGGTTTACCAAAAGGACCGAAATATTTGAAGTAACTGCCGAGCAAGGAGCAGCTCCACTAACTACGACTCTATAGTTTGCAGCATCGGCTGTTGTGATGTTTGTTAAAGATAATGATGATGAGGTTGCTCCAGAAACATTACCTCCGTTAGCTAAATTGACTCCTCCTTTTTGCCATTGATAGGTTAAGCCGGAGCCAGTTGCACTAACGCTAAAAGTAGCTGTACTTCCCGAACATAAGGTTTGAGTCACTGTAGGTTGGGCTGTTATGGAGACCTTTTGATTTACAGTTAAATTAATGGTAGCTGTTCCAGCTACATTTGGGCATCCGCCACCGGCAGGCGTATTAGTAGTAATCATTAATATGTCAGTACCAATTGTTATAGCAGGAGTGTAAGTTGCACTTACTAAAATCGGATTGGTTGTAGAAGTAACAATATTTGAAAAAGTCCCATTTTGAGCGGTCCAAGTTCCGGAGGTTGCATTTCCCGTTAAGGTTCCAACAATCGAAATTGAACCATCTGAACAGACAGATTGTGTAGCTGACGGCACAGTCACTCCATTGAAGCTATTGACATTAACAAATAGATTACTCGAAGTTCCACTATTTCCACAGGGATTATAAGCCGTTACAGTAATATTATTATTACCTATTGTAGCATTTGTTGCCACACTGACCGTTATCTGAGAAGTTCCTGCGCCCGACGTTATTGAAAACCCTGTTGGTAAATTCCATACATATGTTTCTCCACCTGACATATTTACTGGTATGTTATATACTAATCCAGTGGCTGGAGGACAGATTGGAATGGGGCCAGAAGGCTTATTGTCCTTATTATTTCCATTTCCGACAGTTGGAGCCGCAGTATATACATTCATACCAATACTATTACTTGTTGCAGTTGATCCACAAGTAGCACTTGAAGTCATAAATACAGTTATTACTGAGCCTACAGCTAGAGAATTAGTGGTATAAGTTGAACTTGTAGCCCCAGCTATATTTGATCCATTATTTCTCCATTGATATACGGGAGTTGGCCCACCATTTACTGGAGTTGCAGTAAATGTAACGCTTGTTCCAGCGCTTGAACAAATAGATGTGGATGTGGATGTAATAGTCACAGAGGGCACTATAACGGGATTGATCGTAATCGTTCCGGTCGCTGTGGTCTGATTACAAGAACCTGTAGTTGTCACCGTATAAGGAAAAGTGCCACTAACTGTGGGTGTTCCGTTTATTGTAAATGTCCCGCCACTATAATTAGTTGTCAGCCCCGCAGGTAAACCAGTTACGGTTGCACCAGTTCCTCCACCGCTAACGGCATATGTGATCGTACTAATTAAGGTATTAATACACCTTGTTTGATTATTTGAACCTCCTCCTGACGTTAAAATGATTGCTGCATCTGGACTTACTGTAATTGTTCCAGTTGCTGTTGATTGGACACAAGCGCCTGTGGTTGTTACCGTATAAGGAAAAGAGCCACTTGCTGTGGGTACGCCATTTATTGAAAATGTCCCACCACTATAATTAGTTGTCAGACCCGCGGGTAAGCCAGTTACGGTTGCGCCAGTTCCTCCACCGCTAACTGCAAATGTGATAGTGCTAATTGCTGTATTAATACATCCTGTTTGGTTAATTGTGCTTGCTCCAGATGTTAAATTGATTGCTGCATTTGGAGTAACAGTAATAGTTCCCGTCGCTGTCTTTTGAGCACAAGTGCCAGTTGATGTTATTGTATAAGGAAAAGAGCCGCTTTCTGTAGGTGTACCGCTTATTGTAAATGTACCGCTGCTAAATGTACCTGTTAGACCTGCCGGTAAGC
The DNA here is from genome assembly GCF_000264055.1 of Flavobacterium sp. ACAM 123. Classification (GTDB taxonomy): domain Bacteria; phylum Bacteroidota; class Bacteroidia; order Flavobacteriales; family Flavobacteriaceae; genus Flavobacterium. The sequence continues at coordinate 16,414 of NZ_AJXL01000074.1, forward strand.
CGCTTACTCCAGCCCCAGTTCCTCCGCCGCTTACGGTAAATATGATTGTAGTTATTACTGTATTAATGCATCTCGTTTGATTATTTGTGCCTCCGGCGGAAGTTAAAGTGATTGCTGCATCTGGACTAACGGTAATTGTTCCGCTTGATGTTGTTTGAACACAAGATCCTGTGGTTGTCACTGTATAAGGAAAAGTTCCACTAACTGTTGGAATTCCGCTAATTGTGAAGGTGTTTCCACTTAAACTGCTTGATAATCCATTTGGTAGCCCAGTTACATTAGCTCCAATTGCTCCACCACTTATAGTAAAGCTAATATTTGTCAGTGAAGTATTGGTGCATAATGTCTGATTATTTGTGCTAGGTCCTGAAGCCAAACTAATTGCTGCATCGGGATTTATAGTAATTGTTCCTGTTGCTGTAGTCTGAGTACAAGAACCTGTGGTAGTCACTGTATAGGGAAAAGATCCAATTTCTGTTGGTGTTCCACTTATGGTAAAGGTTCCAGCACTAAAAGTACCAGTTAAACCTCCAGGCAAGCCAGTTACACCCGCTCCGGTTCCTCCACCGCTTATGGCAAATGTGATATTGCTTATGGGAACATTAATACATTTTGTTTGATTATTTGAACCTGGTCCTGATGTTAAACTAATTGCTGCTATAGGACTTACCGTTATAGTTCCCGTTGCTGTTGTTTGGGCACAAGTACCAGTTGTTGTTACTGTATATGTAAAAGAACCACTCGCTGTGGGAGTGCCACTAATTGTAAACACTCCTCCGGTAAAGCTCCCTGTTAAACCTGCTGGTAGCCCAATTACTCCTGCTCCGGTTCCTCCACCGCTGATACCAAATGTAATTGACGTAAGTAGTGAATTAGCGCATAAAGTCTGATTATTGCTGCCGAATCCTGACGTTAAACTGATTACAGCATCTGGATTGACCGTTACTTGGATAGCGTTGCTAGTTACCATCGAAGGAGAGGGGCATGTGGCAGAAGAAGTAACGTCTAAGGTAACGTTATCATTATTTGAAAGTGCGTTTGAAGTAAAAGAGGCACTATTTGCTCCAAGAGGATTACCGTTTACACGCCATTGATAAGTTGGGTTTAGTCCTCCATTATTTAAATTATTGATATTAAATGTAACAGAAGTTCCTTCACAAAATGTTGTTTGTGTAGCTGATATAGTAACTGATGGAACGAGCAAAGTATTTACAGTCATCGTTAATACATTGCTTGTTGCAGTGGGAGGAAGGGGACAAGTCACATTGGAAGTCATAACCACTTTTACCTGATTTCCATTAGTTAAGGCAGAAGTTGTATAAGTTGCGCTATTAGTTCCAACTGGAGTGGTACCAACGTACCATTGATAGGAGGGAGTTGTACCACCATTAGTTGGGGTGGCTGTAAAGATCACAGAAGTTCCTGCACAAATACTAGCTCCGGTATTGGCTACGATTGAGACTGCTGGAACTATATTTGGATTTACATTAACCGTTGTTGAAGGGCAAATAGTTGTGTTGCAAGTCCCATTATATCTCACGAAATAAGTTGTAGCAGTACTTGGAGAAACAAGAATACTGTTTCCTGTTCCTATAGGAGTTCCTCCACAAGAACCAGAAAACCATTCGGCGATAGCTGCAGTCCCAGCTGATCCTCCATTGAGAGTAAGCGTAGTTGAGTTGCCATTGCAAATAGTTGTAGTTCCAGAAATACTTGTTGGAGAAACTGATAATGTATTTACTGTAAATGTTGAACTGTTATCAAATCCAGATAAGGTAGTAACTTCAATTTGTCCTGTTGTAGCAGTAACGGGAAGTGTAGCGCTAATTTGAGTATCACTATCGACTGTAAATGAAGAAGAATCGCCATTAAATTTAACAGATGATGTTCCAGTAAATCCTGTTCCATTAATAGTCACCAATGTTCCTGAACCGGCACAAGTACTAGCAGGAGTAAAACTTGATATTGTTTGCGCAAAACTGTTGTCACAAATAAATAAAGCAATCATGACTAATAAAAACATGTGATATGCTCTTAATGCAGAGATTACTAATGTTGAATTTTTATGTAATTTAAAGTAGTTTCTTTTCATGGCAGCTACATTTTAGAATCAAACAATTGATAGTTTCCTTTAAAAGCGGCCAAGAGAAGTCTATGCTGTTTTTTTAAGTGAATTACCGTTTTTTTTGTAAGTGGTATTGTTTTCAATGAACAATTAGTTATCTGCTCGAATGTTATTCTAAAATAGAAATGATTTACTTCTAGAAAGAACAAAGGCAGATGCATCTTAGGAATTTATAATTATCGATTTTATAAAGGTAAAACAACTATATATATCTTAAAATTAAGCATTTAAGATTATATTGCTTAATTTTTTTTTCTTATTTCCGATTAAAGGATTTTATCCATCGGTGAATCACGTGTTAAAAAAAAGAAAGAAAGAAATTTAC
>NZ_AJXL01000075.1 GCF_000264055.1 Flavobacterium sp. ACAM 123
CATTGATTTTTTATTCATTTACAAAATGCCTTGTTTATTTCGGCGACAAACAAAGAAAATTTTGAAGAATTAAGAGAACGTCTTTACGAAGTCGTAAGACAAATTCATATTCCCCGTTTTCCTCACAATAAGTTTTTATATCCTGATTATAAAGATGCGGTAGAGAAAGAAGAAAAGGAATAAGTTTTCTAAAATATAGAGTAGTATAAAATAAAAAATCCCTTTTGAATAATTTTCAAAAGCGATTTCTTATAGGTGTTAATCGCTGTAATAGTATCTTAATTTTAAAAACCATAATTAACACCAAGTCCAAATATTTCCCTTACTTGAACTGCTTGCACTGAATTGTCATCGTAGATGGTTTGTAATGCAATATTTGCCGTCAAGTATTTGTTGATTCTCATCACCACATTCATTTGGTAATCGATATCCACATTTTGTGGGCTGTCTAGATAGTTGGAATATAGATTTAAGCGATTCTCTATAGATACATTTGCCATTAAATTGAACTTATAGTACGTTGTAATACTGGCTCCAAATTCAAATCGGAAGCTGTCCCCTTGTAAAACGCCAAATGACGGACCAAAATCAGTAAAGTGATTGTGTACCAAGATTAGTTTTAACGTAGCGGGAGAAAAATTCACACTCAGGTTATTGCTTTTTTTCCATAGTATCCCAGGTCCCAATTGGAAATAAGCCGGAGAGAAAAAACGGGATATTTTCACCATGTTTTTATCAAAACCAGTGTCCATCTGGCTTTTGAAATTAAAAAACATCAAATAGTACCAGTCACCGCTTGCTTTTTTACCCCAAAGGGAGTTTAATTCTACGCGATCATCTGTTTTGGCTGTTCTATTGTCGCCTTTAATTTTACTTAAACCGTAAGCGAGAATAAATTTATTTTCCCAAACCACGTCTCCTTTCTTATAATTAAAGTCGTAGTTAATACCAAAATTTTCTGCTATGTTTGATGTTCCACCGCCTAGCCACTGTTTGTTGTAGGCAGATTGGTTGAAAAGTAGAGAAAGATTACCTTATTTTATTTATAGGTTAGCCGTGTCTATTTGTGTTTTCTAGGCATTTCCAATAAACATAGCTCAATAAAAACAAAAGATAGTAGCGACTTTTTCATATCTCGGTGTTTTTAATTCATTCTATTTTTTTGCTTTGTATAACGGAACGGCAGAGCAAGCTTCGCCATACATAATGCTACGGGCATAGGGTTGTAGATATTGTGCTGCCAAAACGTAAGCACGTGTAGGCACGGGCTTTTGCGAACAGCCTTTTATGATAATCGATTTATTAACATATGCGGAAAAGTCAACCTTAGCCAGTAATTCTTCATACAAGGCCGCATTTAAATCATCTATGTTTCCATCTACTATCTTAGTAGCGAAAGGGGCAAGTTGGATTGCAACTAATATGGAAGCCCACGCTGGAACTATCGCATCAGTACTGCAATTTATGGCCACAAATTGATTCTGGTACTGCGTCCAATCGTGATTTTTAAGGTGTTCTCTAAACTCTTTTTCTTTCAAAAGAAAGCCTTCTAGCAGCCATTGTGAAATATCGACCTGAGACCGAATACCTTTCGGGTAATGATCTTCTAAATCGAATACTTCGAGTTTACTTGTGGCGACTTTATTTATGATTTCATCTTCCATACTTTTATTTTATAGATAGCCCTCAGCCTGCAATGTAAACAGTTGGGCATATAATTGATTATTCTTCATTAATTCCTGATGCGTTCCTGACTCTAGGATCTGACCTTCTTGTAGGACAACAATGCGATCGGCCTGTCTCACGGTGCTAAATCGATGAGAGATGATCACACTAGTTTTGTCCTTAATTAATCCTATAAACCGTTCAAAAACTTCGCTTTCGGCTTTGGCATCTAGCGCCGATGTGGGCTCGTCTAAAATCATTACTTCAGCGTTTTTCATGTAAGCCCTTCCCAATGCAATTTTTTGCCACTGTCCGCCGGAAAGCTCTTGGCCTTTAGCAAATCGTTTTCCTAGTTGTTGCTCGTAACCATACTTTAATTCAGCAACAACTTCATCGGCTAGACTTAATTCAGCCGCTTTCAAAATGCGTTCATTATTGTTAATCTCATCAATCTTGCCGATAGCAATATTTTCTTTTACGGAAAATTCATATCTGAAAAAATCCTGAAAAAGGACCCCAAAATACTCCTGATAATTGGCCTTATTATATTGGTTGATATTAATGCCGTCTAGCAAAATTTCACCTGATGTAGGCTCGTAAAATCGAAGCAGTAATTTAGTAAGTGTCGTTTTTCCTGCACCATTTTGCCCAACAAATGCTATTTTTTCTCCTGCTTTGATGGTAAAACTTACATCGTTTAATATTTGATTATCACTTTCAGGATAAGCAAAGTAAACGTTTTTGAATTCAAATCCGATTTTGATTTTTTCTGGCATCGGAACCTCGTTTTTACTTTTATATTCTGTCGAAATGTCGATAAAATCAAAATAATCTTTGAGGTACAAAGCACTCTCTGATATTCGTGTAAATTTCGAAAAAAAATCGCGCAGACTACTCATTAATCGATTGAAACTCCCGGATAAAAAAGTTAATTCTCCCAATGAAATTCCGCCCGAAAGAACCTTATAAATTATAAAAACATAAGCGGCATAGTAACTGATCGATCCTAAAACATTAAATAAGAACCCATAACTGGAACGTTTTACAACAAGCGATTTATTTAATTTGAAATAGCGCGTTGCAAGGGTTTCAAATCTTTCCACCAGAAAACTAGTTAAACCAAAAAGCTTAATTTCCTTAGCCGTTTTGTCATTAGCACCAATAAATCTAAGGTAATCCAATTCTCTTCTTTCGGAAGTCCAGCTTCGGGCCAGCGAATATTGTTGTTGACTGAAACGGACTTCATTTATAAAAGAGGGAAAAATGCTTAAAACTAATAAGATAATTAAATAAGGCTCAAAATAAATGAGTCCTACCACCAGTGAAAATATAGAAATAGTAGTTTGAGCCTGACCTAACACATTCGACATTAAATCAACACGACCTGCCGTTTGCGTTCTTGCTCGGTCAAGCTTGTCGTAAAATTCAGAATTTTCAAGTAAACTTATATCAATTTCATTGGTCTTTCTAATGATTTTAATCGAACTATTGATGTTGTACTGATCTCCAAGAATTCCATCCGTAAGTGAGATTGCACGACCTACCAAATCCGATAATACTACCAGAATAAATTCAATTACTACTGATTGCCAAAGTTCAGAATAATCCTTTTCTCCATGTGTTGTAATTTGGATGATAGCATCAAAAATAAGTTTTCCAACCCATAAAATCGCAACCGGTAACAAAGCCGCAACGATTCTACACAAAGCAGATGTCAAGAATAACGATTTGTTAGTTCGCCAAATTTCTTTGAAAAACCGGGGAATTAAGAAAAGCGAATCAAGAGACGATTTTAATCCAATTTTTTGATCGTTTAACGATTTGGGTTGCCTGCGTGCCATTTTATAGCATTCCTAATTCTAATTTTGCTTCTTCACTCATTAAGTCTTTGCTCCATGGTGGATCAAAAGTAATCTCTACTTCAGCATCTTTTACATGCTCAACTGTTTTTACTTTATCTTCTACTTCTCTTGGTAAACTTTCTGCAACGGGGCAATTAGGGGAGGTTAGTGTCATCAAGATTTTTACTTCATAATCGGTATTCACCATTACATCATAGATTAATCCTAATTCATAAATGTCCACAGGGATTTCAGGGTCGTAAATTGTTTTTAATTTTTTTACGATCGCTTCTCCTAATGCGTTAGTATCTATTTCTTGTTCCATAATTTTTTATTTTTGTGAGTCGTATGCCAATGCATACATTTTAATATTTTTAATCATTGAGACGAGTCCGTTAGCACGCGTTGGTGATAAATGCTCTTTCAAGCCAATTTCGTCTATAAAATTCATGTCGGCTTCGAGAATAGCCGAAGCAGTTTGATTGGAGAAAGTACGAATTAAAATTGCTATAATTCCCTTAGTCAAAATAGCGTCGCTGTCTGCGGTAAAGACTATTTTGTCTTCCTCTTTTTCTCCCTGTAACCATACTTTCGACTGGCAGCCTTTAATGACATTATTGTCTGTTTTGAACTCTTCTTTAATCAACGGAAGGTTTTTACCTAGTTGGATGATGTATTCATAGCGCTCCATCCAATCATCAAACATGGAGAATTCGTCTACTATTTCGTTTTGTATCTCTTTAATTTTCATCATTGTGTTCTGCAAATGAATTTATTTTATTTACGAATTTTTTAATCTCTTTTGGTGGAAAACCATGATCAAAACTGGGAGTTTCATAGGTTTTATCTTGAAACGTAATTTTAAAATTAGCAATTGGCGCTCCGTCATAAAAACGTTTTTCGGTAGGTGCTTTTAGTTTTGGTAGGCTGTCTAATTCTATTTTATGGAAATAACGCACTAAATCTTCCCAATCCTCGCTAGTTATCTTTGTAGCTGCGGCCTCATCGTTTCCACTTCTATCTTTTGAAATTTTGACAGTTTGATTTTGAACCGTTATTTTTTGGTAAAACCCTCTTGTATTTGCGGTGTATTCAACAACAGCAGATTCTAAATCTTGCTTGTTTTGTCCCTCACAGCTCTTTCCAAGAAATATAGTCAATAATAATAAAGATAGGATTTTCATGTTTTAAATTGTTAAGATAACATTACCGTTGCTCTTTTTAACGCTTCAACCATAACGTCAATCTCTTCTTTAGTATTGTAAAAAGAAAAGGAAGCTCGTATTGTTCCTGGAATATCGAAAAAAGTCATAATCGGTTGTGCGCAATGGTGCCCAGTTCTAACCGCTATTCCTAATTTGTCAATTATGGTACCTATGTCATAAGGATGAATTCCTTCAATGTTAAATGAAATTACGGAGGTTTTTTCTTTTGCTGTACCAAAAATTTTCAAACCTTCAATTTCTAACAAGCGTTTGGTTCCATAGTCTAACAATTCAAGTTCTTGTTTTTGAATGTTTTCAAAACCAACTTCGTTCATATAATCCACTGCAGTACCTAAAACGATTCCACCAGCAACATTGGGCGTTCCTGCTTCAAATTTATGGGGAAGTCCAGCATAAGTGGTTTTCTCAAAAGACACGTCTTTAATCATTTCTCCACCGCCTTGGTAAGCAGGTAATTTATTCAACCAATCTTCTTTTCCGTATAAAATTCCTATACCAGTGGGACCACATATTTTATGTCCTGAAAAAACATAGAAATCACAATCTAACTCCTGCATATTGGGTTTTAAGTGGGGAACGGCTTGGGCTCCATCAATTAAAACAGCTGCTCCATAGGTATGTGCTTGATTAGTTATGTACTTGACTGGGTTAATTGTACCAAGTGCATTAGAAATATGAATCACTGCAACAATTTTAGTTTTTTCTGAAAGTAACTTGTCGTATTCAGCCATGATTAGTTCCCCTTCTTGATTCATAGGAATGACTTTCAGTACGGCACCTGTTCTTTCACAAAGCATTTGCCATGGCACAATATTACTATGGTGCTCCATTGCTGAAATTAACACCTCATCACCAGGTTTTAAAATAGAAGTGAATCCGTTTGCGACTAAATTAATTCCAAAAGTAGTTCCAGAAGTAAATAGTACTTCATGAGAAAATTTGGCATTGATGTGGTTCTGAATCTTACCACGTGAAATCTCATACGCATCGGTAGCCAGTTGGCTCAATGTGTGTACTCCGCGATGAATGTTTGCATTAATTTCCTGGTAGTATTTTGAAATAGCATCAATCACAATTTGTGGTTTTTGAGATGTGGCACCGTTGTCGAAATAAACTAAAGGTTTTCCATTTACTTTTTGTGAAAGGATGGGGAAATCGGCTCTTATTTTTTGAATATCTAGCATAATTATTTAGAATAATTTATTGATACAAAAGTACTGAAATACAAATTGTTTTTGCGGCTAAATCGTCGTTTTTTATGTTTGTTTCCTATACGTTCATAGAGATATAGTATAGTAGCAGTAAAGATATAATTTACTAAATTGCAATAAAATAGTGTCAAATGAAAAAATTATTCAAAGTCGTTGGTTTAGCCTCTTTTATAGGTCTTTTTTATTACGGATTTATAACGTATCCGAAATTGGATTTGATTTCGGGCTTTTCAGCCAAAAGTATTGCTTCGGGACATTTTATCGATCAGCGTTCAAAGGAAATGATTGAAAAAGGAGACAACGATATTAATTTGCTCGACTTGGCGACAAACACAATTATTGAAAAAGGACAATTTGCAACAGCTTCTGTTTACGGACTGCAAGAACGAAAAGCGATTTATCGCGAAGGTCTGGGAGCCATGTTGGTAGATCCTAATTTTGATGAAACTGCTCCGTATGAGGTCCCCAAAAGAACTAAAACTGTTTCTCAGCTTCCTTTTCCTTACGGTAGTCAGGAGCCTAAAGACACTCTTTTTAGCACGGTTGATTACGTGAAACTTAATGCGGCTGTAGCCAATGCTTTTGATACGGGAGAAAAAAAAGATAAAAGAACGCGTTCCGTTATTGTGATACATAAAGACCGAATCATTGCGGAGAAATACGGTACTGGCTTTGATAAAAACAGTGAAATCCTAGGTTGGTCGATGACCAAAAGTATTACGGCTACTATTTTTGGAATACTGGAAAAGCAGGGAAAATATGATATTTATAAACCGGCGCCGATACCCGAGTGGAGTACAGACAAGCGTAAAAACATTAGCACAAACGATTTGCTTCATATGAATTCCGGACTGGAATGGGAAGAGGATTACAGTACGATTTGTGATGCGACAACGATGTTATTTCAGTCTAGGAATATGGGAAGGATACAATTAGAAAAGCCAGCTGCTTTTGCGCCCAATACTCATTGGAACTATTCTTCGGGAACGACGAATTTACTGTCGTACATTTTAAGAAACCAGTTTAGCACACATCAGGAATACTTAGATTTCTGGTATTCGGCTTTGATTGATAAAATTGGCATGAATTCTATGGTAATCGAAACAGATATGGCTGGTAATTATGTTGGTTCTTCTTATGGCTGGGCAACTACGCGCGATTGGTCAAAATTTGGTTTGTTGTACTTGCACAAAGGAAACTGGAACGGGGAACAAATTCTGGATGAAAGTTGGGTAAAATACGTGGCTACTCCCACTGCTACTTCCGAAGGTGCTTATGGAGGGCAGTTTTGGTTAAATGCGGGCGGGAAATTCCCAGATGCCCCAAGAGATATGTTTTATTGCAGTGGTTTTCAAGGGCAGATGGTAGCGATTATTCCATCACTGGATGTGGTTATCGTGCGCATGGGCTTAAAAGAAAACCCAGAGTTCGATTTTAATGGATTTTTGAAAGGAGTGATTGGTAGTTTGAAGGAGTAAATTTAACCGCAAAGTACGGGAAGTAAAAGCACAAAGGGCGCAAAGTTTAGTAAAACTCTGCGCCCTTTTCATATTCCTTATTTTCCTTTGCGGTTAAAAACTACAAATCAAACCCAATTTTAACGCCTAATTTTTTAGCGATAATTTTGGTAATTCTTTGTTTTAATTCAGGTATCTTGATGCTTTCGATGATGGCATTCGAGAAGGCGTACATCAATAAAGCTTTTGCTTCTTTTTCTGGAATTCCACGTTGACGCATGTAGAACATAGCGCTTTCGTCTAATTGTCCTATTGTGCAACCGTGTGAGCATTTTACATCATCCGCAAAAATCTCTAGTTGTGGCTTTGCGTTTATAGTCGCTTTATCACTCAACAAGACGTTATTGTTTTTTTGAAATGCGTTTGTTTTTTGGGCTTCTTTTTCTACGTAAATTTTTCCGTTGAAAACACCGGTCGAACGGTCAGAAAAGATTCCTTTATAATCTTGGTGACTTTCACAATTCGGAGTAGCGTGCTGTACTAAGGTATAATGGTCCACGTGCTGCTTCTCCCCAATAATTGTAATTCCGTTCAGGTAACTTACTATTCTTTCTCCAAAATGGTAGAAATTCAAGTTGTTTCTGATTAGTTTTCCTCCAAAAGAAAAAGTATTCACTGCAACGCTGCTTTCTTGCTGTTGAGACACATAGGTATTGTCAATCAAGTTTGCAGTTAGATTGTCATTTTGAATCTTATAATAATCCACGATAGCTCGTTTTTGAGCAAAAATTTCGGTAACTGAATTAGTCAATACCGGATTTTCATTTAAGCTTTGGTGGCGTTCAATAATTTGGACATGTGAATTTTCACCTACAATCACCAAATTCCTTGGCTGTACCATAAGCGCTGCTTCATTTCCAGTTGAGAAATACATGATTTCAACAGGCCTGTCAGCGACTTTGCTTTTAGGTATGTTAATATAAACTCCTTCAATAGCAAAAGCTGTATTCAACGAAGTTAAACTTTCTTCCTTGTTGGCGATTTGATTGTAGTACTGGTCAATAATCATTTTGTATTTAGGTTTGTTTAATGCTGAAGACATTAAACAAACATCGATCCCTTCGTGCGTTGTAGAAGACAAGTAGGAACTGAAAACCCCGTCAACAAATACTACTTTGTAAGTGTCTACTTCATGTAGAAAATATTTTCTTACTTGGCTAAACTCAACAGCGCTTTCGTGCTTTGGAAAGACAGTAAAGTCATTTTTTAAGAGTGCATTTAGCGAAGTGTATTTCCAGGCCTCGTCTTTTTTTGTTGGGAATCCCTTATTTTCAAAGTTTTTTATTGCAGCGGTGCGTACATCATAAAGTTCTGTATGAACGTCGATTCGCTCTTCAAAAGCCATAAAAGACGATAGTAATTTTTCTTTTAAATCCATTTTGTTTAGTTATAAGTTATGAGCTATGAGTTATAAGTTTTGAAAACGGATAACTGAAAACTGTTAACTAATTTATGCTTCTTGTTCTATTTTGATCCAGTCGTATCCTTTTTCTTCGAGTTCATGAGCTAACGATGCACCACCTGTTTTTACGATTTTTCCATCATAAAGGACGTGTACAAAATCAGGAACGATATGATCTAATAATCTTTGGTAGTGCGTAATAACAATGATTGCGTTTTTATCATTTTTTAGTTTGTTTACTCCATTGGAAACAATTCTAAGTGCATCAATATCTAAACCAGAATCTGTTTCATCAAGAATCGCTAATTTTGGCTCTAACATAGCCATTTGAAAAATCTCATTACGTTTTTTTTCTCCACCTGAAAAACCTTCGTTTAGGGAGCGAGACAAAAATTTTCTGTCGATTTCTAGTAATTCTGATTTTTCACGAATCGTTTTTAGCATTTCGTTCGCTGGCATGTCCTCTTCACCGTTTGCTTTACGAGTTTCGTTAATGGCAGATCGGATGAAATTAGTTACTGAAACTCCAGGAATTTCTACCGGATATTGAAATGAAAGAAACACTCCTTTGTGCGCTCTTTCTTCAGGAGCTAATTCGCGAAGATCTTCTCCTTCTAAAATGATTTCACCTTCGGTTACTTCATAGGTTTCATTTCCTGCAATGATTGACGCAAGCGTACTTTTTCCGGCACCGTTTGGTCCCATTATTGCATGAATTTCTCCTGCTTTCACGTCAAGATTGATTCCTTTTAATATTTCTTTACCTCCAACTGAGGCGTGTAGATTTTTTATGCTTAACATTAGTTTCTTTTTTTTAATTTTAAAATTTAACGTTCCGTTGTTATCGGCACCTTATTTCTTAAACTATATTGTTTTTATTCTACTGTTTGTTTTTCTATTTTCCACTCGAAGATTAGGTGACTTTAACCTACCGAACCTTCAAGAGAAATTTCCAATAATTTCTGTGCTTCCACAGCAAACTCCATCGGTAACTTATTCAATACATCTTTACTAAAACCATTCACGATCAAAGCGATTGCCTTCTCGGTTGGGATTCCACGTTGATTGCAATAGAAAACCTGATCTTCACCAATTTTACTTGTTGTGGCCTCATGTTCAATTTTTGCAGATGGATTTTTGCTTTCGATGTAAGGGAAAGTATGTGCTCCACAGTTGTTACCCATTAATAAGGAGTCGCATTGCGAAAAATTTCTAGCGTTATCGGCATTTGGTGAAATTCTCACTAAACCACGATAACTATTTTGAGACTGTCCGGCTGAAATTCCTTTAGAAATAATGGTCGATGAAGTATTTTTTCCTAAATGAACCATTTTTGTTCCGGTGTCCGCCTGTTGGAAATTATTAGTAACAGCAATCGAATAAAATTCTCCCACTGAATTGTCTCCTTTAAGCACTACAGAAGGGTATTTCCAGGTTACGGCAGAACCAGTCTCTACTTGTGTCCAAGAGATTTTTGCGTTTTTCTCACAGATTCCTCTTTTAGTTACAAAATTGAAAACTCCACCTTTACCTTCTTTATTTCCGGGATACCAGTTTTGTACGGTAGAATACTTGATTTCGGCATCGTCTAAGGCGACTAGTTCCACTACTGCGGCATGCAGTTGGTTTTCGTCACGACTCGGCGCGGTGCAACCTTCAAGGTAACTTACGTAACTTCCTTCATCGGCAATTAATAAAGTTCTTTCAAACTGTCCTGTTCCGGCTTGGTTAATTCTAAAGTAAGTAGAAAGTTCCATTGGACAGCGAACACCTTTTGGAATATAACAGAATGATCCATCAGAGAATACGGCTGAATTCAATGCGGCATAAAAATTATCTTTTTGTGGAATAACTGTTCCTAAATATTTACGAACTAATTCTGGATGCTCTTTAATCGCTTCAGAAATACTCATAAAAATGATTCCTTTCTCCCCTAGCGACTTTTTGAATGTCGTTGCGACTGAAACGGAATCGACTACGATATCCATAGCGACATTATTCATCATCTTTTGTTCGTCAACAGAGATGCCTAATTTTTTATACATTTCTAAAAGCTCTGGGTCGACATCATCTAATGTTTTATTAGGGTCAACCGCTTTTGGTGCTGAATAATAGGAGATCGCCTGAAAGTCAGGTTTTGGATAATGAACATTAGCCCATTCTGGTTCTGTCATTTCCTGCCAAGCACGAAAAGACTCAAGACGCCAGTTAGTCATCCATTCTGGTTCCTCTTTTCTCGTCGAAATAGCACGAACAATATCTTCGTTCAGGCCAATAGGAAAGGTATCCGCTTCTAGTTCGGTGTAAAAACCGTACTTATATTCTTTAGTTTCGAGTTCGATTTTTAAATCGTCTTCTGTGTATTTTGACATATTTTTAAATTGAAAAACTTAACGATTCAAAAATTGAAAAATTAAATTTTATTATTTTATCTAAATAGAAGTTAATCGTGGATTCAAAAGTTTTAGTTTTAAAGAGAGAAACTCTCTCCACATCCGCACGTTCTATTTGCATTTGGGTTGTTGAAGATAAATCCTTTTCCGTTTATTCCACCAGAGAATTCTAATATTGTTCCGGCTAGGTAGAGGAAAGATTTTTTTTCTACAGCAATTGTTATTTCGTTGTCTATGAATATTTTATCGTCTTCGCTTTTGGCTTTGTCAAATTTCAAATCATAAGACAAACCAGAACATCCGCCACTTTTTACGCCAACTCTAACGTAGTCTGTAGCAGCGTCAAAACCGTCCTCACTCATCAAATCGACGATTTTCTTTTTGGCAGTATCTGAAACCTGTATCATTGTTATATTGATTTTGTCTAAATTAAAGACAAAGATACTATTTAAAAACCTTTTTCCATAATTGATAACATTTTTATAACTAATCGTAAAATAGAAAAAGTCTATGCAATTTGATTTAAAGCAGATCAATTTTCATAAATTGCAATCTCATTATGAAAAATGCGGAGATTCAAAGGGAGCTTTCTTATTTGTTACAGGATAAGACAATCGAAATGGAATCTTTTACTTCTTCATTTTTTTAATCTTTTAACTCAAAAAAATGAAACTATATTCCATAGAAACTGGCAATTTTAAATTAGATGGCGGCGCAATGTTTGGTGTTGTACCAAAGACAATTTGGAGCCGTACCAATCCTGCCGATGCTAATAATTTGATCGATATAGCAGCAAGATGCCTGCTTATTGAAGAGGGCAACAGATTAATCTTAATCGACACCGGAATGGGTGATAAGCAATCAGAGAAGTTTTTTGGTTATTATTCCTTGTGGGGGACGCACTCCATGGATAAATCGCTGGCAAAACATGGTTTTAGTCGTGATGATGTGACGGATGTTTTTATGACGCATTTGCATTTTGACCATTGTGGTGGAAGTGTACAATGGAACAAAAACAAAACAGGATACGAACCTGCTTTCAAAAATGCCAAATTCTGGAGCAATGAAAGTCACTGGCAATGGGCGACAAAACCCAATCCGAGAGAGAAGGCTTCTTTTTTGTCTGAAAACATTATGCCGATGCAAGAAAGCGGACAACTTAATTTTATCAAAAGATCCGAAGGGGACTTCCTAGAGCAATCAGAACTGGGGTTTGGGATTTTCTTTGCTGACGGGCACACTGAAAAGCAGATGATTCCGCACATTCAATACAATGGTAGGACTATTGTTTTTATGGCGGATTTATTGGCAACAGCCGGACACATCCCAATCCCCTACGTCATGGGATACGATACAAGACCTTTGTTGACCATGCCGGAGAAAACTAAATTCCTTACTACCGCAGCAGACAATGAGTACTATTTGTTCCTGGAACATGATGCGTACAACGAGATCGTTACCGTGCAACATACCGAAAAAGGAGTGCGATTGAAGGAAGTTTTTAAAGCGGACGAAATCTTAAGGTAGTGTTAATCGTTTTTATACTGTAACAAAATCAAGTATTTTAGACCAATATTTACAACTTAATAAATAAAATAATAAATGAATAGCATTAAACCCATTTGCCTTTCTGCCTTTGCCGTTTTGGTTTTGGCTGGATGTGGAGCTCAAAAACAAGTTTCAAGCTTTAGTTCGGTAGCCTTAATAAGCGCCCCTTTAAATATTAAAAAAGTAGCCCCTTTAAAAGAAAATGAATTGGAACGTTGGAGTCATTTGGACATCGTAAATGATACGATTCCCGGAATGAGTGTTGACAGAGCATATTCAGAACTTCTAAAAGATAAAAAGGGAGTAAAAGTAATCGTTGGAATTGTAGATTCAGGTGTTGATATCGAACATGAAGATTTAAAATCGGTAATCTGGACCAACTCAAAAGAAATTGCGGGTAACGGGATTGATGATGACAATAACGGTTATGTTGATGACATTCACGGTTGGAATTTTCTAGGAGATATCACTAAAGAAAATTTAGAATACGAAAGAATCATCAAAGACAAAACTTTAGTGGATGAGGTAACGTATCAGGAAGCTAAGAAAATTAATGATGACAAAATAGCCCAAGCCAAAGCAGGAAAAACTCGTTTAGAGGGACTTTTAACTTTAACGTCGAGCGCAGATGCAGTCATAGAAAAGCATTTATCCAAGGGTGTATATACCATCGATGAAGTAAATACAATTGATTCAAAAGACACCGTAATTTTAGAAAGCAAAGCAACAATGCAGAGAATGCTATCTTATGGCATGAGCGTTGTTGATTTAGAAAAAGCAATTCAAGGAGATATTGACGGAATGACTGCTCTTCTTAATGGAGATAATTTAAAACAAGATTATAGAAAAGTAGTGGGTGACAACCCAAACGATATCACCGATACAAAATACGGAAACAATAATGTAATGGGCCCGGATCCGGATAAGGAAGGAATTCTTCATGGAACGCACGTTGCAGGAATCGTTGCTCAGGTTAGAAATAACAATATTGGCGGAGACGGGATTGCAAACAATGTTGAGATTTTAACCGTTCGTGCGGTACCAGATGGAGATGAATATGATAAAGATATCGCACTTGGAATTCGTTATGCAGTTGATAACGGAGCAAAAGTAATCAACGGTAGTTTTGGAAAAAGCTTTTCTCCTCACAGGGAATGGGTATATGATGCGATCAAATATGCGGAGAAGAAAGACGTGTTAATCGTACACGCTGCAGGAAATGATGGTAAAGATATTGATAGTAATGAAAATTTTCCTAACGATTCTGATGATAAAAAAACAGAATACGCAGATAATATGCTAACTATTGGTGCTTTGAACTTTGAGTATGGTGATAAAGTAGTGGCGCGTTTCTCTAATATTGGGAAAGTAAACGTTGATGTTTTTGCCCCTGGCGTAAAAATTTATGCAACAACACCAAATGATACTTTCAAATATTTACAGGGAACTTCGATGGCATCACCAAATGTTGCTGGAGTTGCTGCTATAATTCGTTCTTACTACCCAACATTAAGTGCTTCGCAAGTAAAACACATTTTGATGGATTCAGGTGTGGCGATTACTGAATCTGTTGTGGTGGCAGGAAACCCAAAAGACAGCCGTTCCTTTACTACTTTGTCTAAATCAGGAAAAATAGTAAACGCATACAACGCTTTGTTAATGGCAGATAAAATGTCAAGAAAATAAATAGTACAGTTACAAATCCAATGGAAGGACAGCTGTCCTTCCATTTTTTTATTTAAATACCATGAGAAAACTTATTTTATTAGCGCTTGTCACACTTAATTTTGGTTCACTTGTCGCGCAAAGCTCCACCTATTGGCAGCAACACGTCGATTATAAAATGGACGTTACCATGGATATCAAAAACTACCAATACAAAGGAAAGCAGGAATTAGTCTATAGCAACAATTCATCTGACACCTTAAAAAAAGTATATTATCATTTGTTTAATAATGCATTCCAGCCCGGAAGCGAGATGGATGCTAGACTTCACAGCATCAAAGATCCTGATGGGAGAATGGTAAACAAAGTAAAAGTAGACGGTAAAGAGGTTAAGGTGAGTCGTATCGAAGGCTTAAAGCCAGACGAAATCGGGTATTTAAAAATTTCTAATTTTAAGCAAGACGGCGTTGCCGCCGAAGCAAAAACAGTAGGAACAATACTTGAAGTTACTTTGGCACAACCAATATTACCGAATACTAAAACTACTTTCACCTTAGATTTTGACGGACAAGTTCCAGTACAAATTCGTCGTTCTGGTAGAAATAATTCGGAGGGAGTTGCATTGTCCATGACGCAATGGTATCCTAAAATGGCTGAATTTGATTTTGAGGGTTGGCATGCTGATCCATATATCGCTAGAGAATTTCACGGCGTTTGGGGTGATTTTGATGTAAATATCACGATTGAGAAAGAATATACTTTGGGAGGTACCGGTTATTTACAAAACCAAAATGAAATTGGACACGGGTACGAAGAGGCGGGTGTTAACGTAAACTATCCCAAGAAAATGAAAATGTTGACTTGGCATTTTGTAGCGCCAATGGTTCATGATTTTGCTTGGGCTGCTGACAAAAACTACATGCACGATATCGTAAAAGGACCCAATGATGTTGACCTACATTTCCTTTACAAAAATGAGCCAAGAACTATTGAAAATTGGAAGAAATTACAGCCTATGATGGTTAATGTAATGGATTTTTTCAATAAAAATATTGGAGATTATCCATACAAACAATATTCCTTTATACAAGGTGGAGATGGCGGAATGGAATATGCCATGAGTACTTTGATGTTAGGTAACGGCACACTTGAAGGGATTTATGGAACAGCGACGCATGAATTAGCCCATTCTTGGTTCCAACATGTTCTGGCTTCTAATGAATCAAAACACCCTTGGATGGACGAAGGATTTACAACTTATGTTTCAGATTTAGCAGAGAATGAATTTGCTGCCAAAAAAGTGGCAAACCCCTTAGAAGGAAATTATAGAGCGTATTATAGTTTAGTGAATTCTGGGAAAGAGCAACCACAAACTACCCACGGAGACCGTTATGATGAAAACAGACCGTACAGTATTTCCTCTTATGTAAAAGGAAGTATCTTCTTGTCACAATTAAACTATGTAATTGGAAAGGATAAATTAGCGGAAACCATCAAAAGGTATTTCCATGATTTTAAATTCAAACACCCTACGCCAAATGACATAAAAAGGTCAGCAGAACGTGTTTCTGGAGCTAATTTAGATTGGTATTTAGTAGACTGGACAAAGACTTTGAACACGATCGATTACGGTATCAAAGCAGTAACGGATAACGGTGATAAAACCACGGTGAGTTTAGAAAGAATCGGACTAATGCCTATGCCTATTGACTTATTAGTAGAGTATACTGACGGAACCATGGAAAGCTTTTATATTCCGTTGCGCCAGATGCATTATGAAAAAGAAAACCCAATGCCTGAGGTAAAAAGAACCGTTATAAGCGATTGGACTTGGGCAGCTTCTAACTATGATTTTACAATTGGGAAATCAAAGAGTACAATCAAGAAAATCACCATCGACCCAAGCGGATTAATGGCTGATGTGAAACAAGGGAATAACGTTTATACCCAATAAAACTAGAGTATTTAATCTAAGTCTTAGTTCATGAACATTAACTATAACGAATCCAATAAATCGATTGAGATTAAGGATGGACTTAAAAGCTATGCCTTTTTAATCAACTTACTGATGAGTTTAAATCTGGTGACTGCGATTCTAAATCTATCAGACGTAAAAGTGAGCTTTGGTTTTATGAAGATAATCTGGTTGCTATTAGGAGCGGTTTCCATTTTCATTCTCTACAACGCTATTTTTAAAAAATCAACAAGAGAAAAAATACCAGTTGATCAAATAAAAGCACTAAATCAACGCAGTTTTTTAGGAAAAACAAAATATTTTATACAATTAAAAAACGGAAAAACCCGTGACTTAGTAGATGTGAAATCCGAAGCAGAATATACCAAACTGCGAGCAATGTTTACCGAAAACGGAATTCTAGAGTAATGTCAAACGAATTCATGTTTTAGTAGAAAGTGTTCTAGTATAAAGTCAAAAGGTCGTAAAATTTATATTTTGCGACCTTTTTTGTGTTTAGGAAATAAAGCGTATTGTGTGCGACGACAGGAAACACTAAATTTGTAACAAATGATTTTATAAAAAGACATGAAACTAAGTATAACGATTATTGGCGCAGGAATTTCGGGACTTTCAGCAGGATTGCATTTGCATCGCAAAGGTTTTTCTGTAAAAATTATAGAAGCTAGCGACAGGGTAGGTGGACGAATAAAGACAGATATTATCGATGGATTTAGACTCGATCGCGGTTTTCAGGTTTTACTGACATCATATCCAGAAGCGAAAATGCTTTTAGATTATGAAGCGTTACAACTCAAGACTTTTTTACCTGGAGCAACTGTGTTGTATGACGGTGGCCAATTTGAAATAGCAGATCCGTTTCGAAGACCATCCGCTTTACTTGCTACGGTTTTTGCACCAGTAGGCTCCTTAAAAGACAAAATCAATACTTTTGTATTGAAGCAAAAATTAATAAGGAAATCGATAAAAGGCATCTTTTTGCAGCAGCAAAAACCTAGTTTGGAGCAATTGAAAGATTATGGATTCAGTTCGAAAATGATTAATCGCTTTTTCAAACCTTTTTTCTCAGGAATTTTTCTCGAAAACAAATTAGAAACGCCTAACAGGATGTTTGATTTCGTGATGAAAATGTTTTCAGAAGGGGACGCTGCGATTCCAGCATTAGGGATGGAAGAAATCCCAAAACAATTAGCTAGTCAATTGCCTGCCGATACTTTTTTGTACCATACAAAAGTTGTCGACATTCGTGAAAACACGATTATCACTAGCTCGGGTGATGAAATAAAATCAGATATCATTATAGTTGCTACGGAGGCGAATGACCTTATTTCGAAATTAAAAAGTAATGTTGAAACCCAACATCGTTCGGTTACTAATGTCTACTTTCAAACTGCGATTTCACCGTCAAACAAGGCAGTTGTAATTCTAAACGCATCTGAAAAGAAAAAAGTGATAAACAATTTGACCGTAATGACAAACGTCAGCGCCGCCTATGCGCCTGCAGGGAAAGTTTTAATTTCAGTATCCTGCAATGGGATTGTAGATTTTGGCGAACAGGAATTAGCAGACGCAATCAAAACCGAATTGCAACCATGGTTTGGAAAACAAGTGGAAGCATGGTCGCACTTGAAGACCTATAAAGTTAAATACGCACTGCCAAATCTCACGGTTCTTAAAGACGATTTGACAATTGCTGATATGAAAATCAATGATCATTTATATTGCTGTGGCGATCATTTGTTAAACGGTTCTATAAACGCTGCGATGAAATCAGGGCGTTTGGTGGCTGATTTGATAGTTGCAGAATACCATTAAAATTATTATACTTCAGCAAATTATTTAATACCGTTAACAAAACAGACGCCGATTTTTCATAAGGGACGTCTGTTTTTTTGTTCGTTCTACACTTAGAAAAAAGAAAAATATCGATTTTCTGGATTATTTTCAATGCTCCAGCATATCTTTTGTCATCGTTTCCAGATCATGTTTATGTTTCCAGTTCCAGTCTTTTCTGGCAAAATCATCATCAATACTTGCAGGCCAGCTGTCGGCTATTTTTTGACGGAAGTCTGTTTTTTTTATCAATAATAGTTGTAATCTGAATGTGTAAATTAACAAAAAGATAACATTTGTAGTTTTTATTTAGAATATTTTTCTTTAGATTAGCAAAAGCTTCACAAATAAAGTAGCTTTATTTTAACCAGATAGTTATGATAAAAAAATAACTTACCCCCCCACCCTATTACGTAAGTT
>NZ_AJXL01000076.1 GCF_000264055.1 Flavobacterium sp. ACAM 123
AAGCTTTTGCTATGTTTAAGGTTTTAAATTAAAGCAACAGTCTACCCTCAGGAATTTTCCTGCATGGCTTTTGACATATTACAAACATTTAAATACATGATCTGTTTTTTATTGAAACAAAATTGCTGACAATAATTCACATATCCTAGTCTATTTTAAAAAATAACAAATAAAGCTATTTCTGTTAAAATACCACTAATCAATTATTTAAAAAGCGCATTGATTAAATTTAACACTTGTTTAGACGTAAATCTATTTTAAATGCTAAAAAGTATTTTTGACCATGTTATGTTTTTTTTATTTAAGATTGTCTTTCAATTATATAAACAATACCTCATTTTCTTGGGAATACATTTGAAGCAATAATGAATTTGAAGCTTTTTTAGACCCAAACGCATTGGCTTTTTTAGCTTGAATCCTTGGATGAACTAATTCATCTGTTGAGTCGCCCTTTTCTCTTTTTTTTGCCTTGAATTTAAAATCTGACTTTAACGAAGTTATTTTTGATATTTTCATGATAGTTGTTTTAAATAGTTTATTTTCCCCTTTTCATTTCTTTAGATCACTAAAGCCCTATCGACTAAGTACTATTATTTTGCCTATTCAATTACTATTGCCAATACTAAATTTCGCTAAAAACTATTGTACAATACGTTTACTATCTTATTTTACTCAACTGGAAACGCCATAATAAATGTATTATTAATGGGCCACGAATAGATAATTTTACTTAGAACATGCTTAAACAATCTTCATATTAATTTTAATTACTCTCCTCACTTGTTTTTCGCTTAATCGTTTATTGTTGTATGCTTTAACCAGCCGTTTTTTCAAAGCTTCCCATTTCTCTTTCATATAAGGGTATAATGTTATTGCTCTTTCATCCCCTTTTTGCGCATTCAAATAAAGTTTATTATATTCCTTAACATAATTATTATAATCGTCCAAGTATCTATCCCATTTACAATTTCCAGTATCGTGCTTTCTTTGTTCTACTTTTTCAAGTACTAAAACTCTTTCATTTGCTCTCATAATAAAATATTTTATGGATTATTAATTGTTTTCCTGTTCCTTGTTGCTGTATACTGCACCTGAGATTACACACTGTTTCCAGTTTTGAAAATTGAATAAAACAGATGCTTAAAAAGGGTAACGCCGATCAAATGTTGCATTGAAAGTTATACAAATTTATAAGATAGAAGTAACGAACTAAAATTTACTCGTTTAAACACCCCAATATCAGATGCGTAACATTTTTTCAATGTTTGAGTTAAGAAAAAAGTTATAAAAAAACCTTAAACACAAACAGAAATTAAAGTATTCTTAAAATATATTTTTGTTTTTCAAGAAAAAAGAAACCGATTATCACTGAACTAGCATATAGTAAAAAAACCATATGACAACCCTTTTGCCTAGCTTGAATGAAGGAGATTCAATTAATTCAAAAAATAACAGTCCTCTTCTTATCAAAAAAAAACTTAATTTAATCTGCAATTCAAAATGGTTTCATACATTTGCACTCAATTACAAGAGGAAAAATTTGAACTGATTGCAACCTCTTCATAATGAAATGAATTCATTATGGATGCTGAAAAATTTTCAGTAGAAAAAATGCTAAAGCAGCAACTCTACTTTAGTATTTCCAGCAATTACTTTTCCTCTCTTAATTTTAAATTTATATTTATTATGGCATATTTATTTACGTCAGAATCTGTAAGTGAGGGACACCCAGACAAAATTGCAGATCAAATTTCAGACGCATTAATCGATAATTTTTTGGCATTTGATGCCGATTCCAAAGTAGCCTGTGAAACATTAGTAACAACCGGGCAAGTAATCTTAGCCGGCGAGGTAAAGTCAAACACCTATCTTGACGTTCAACAAATTGCTCGTGATGTAATTAAAAGAATTGGTTATACAAAAAGCGCTTATATGTTTGAGGCCGACTCTTGTGGTATCCTTTCTGCTATACATGAACAATCAGCAGATATAAATCAAGGCGTTGACAGAGCTAATCCTGAAGATCAGGGAGCTGGTGACCAAGGAATGATGTTTGGTTATGCAACTAATGAAACTGAAAATTACATGCCTTTGGCACTTGATTTATCACATAAACTATTGCAAGAATTAGCCGTTCTTAGACGCGAGAATAACGAGATTCCTTATTTGCGCCCCGATGCTAAATCCCAAGTAACGTTAGAATACAGTGATGACAACAAACCTACACGTATTGATGCTATTGTAATCTCAACTCAACATGATGATTTTGATGAAGAGTCAATCATGCTAGCTAAAATTAAAAAAGATTTAGTATCGATCTTGATTCCAAGAATCATTGCTAAATATCCTGCCCACGCGCATTTATTTAATGAAACCATTAAATATCATATTAATCCAACCGGTAAATTTGTAATTGGAGGACCCCACGGAGACACAGGACTTACAGGAAGAAAAATCATTGTGGATACCTATGGAGGAAAAGGAGCTCACGGCGGTGGCGCTTTTTCTGGAAAAGATCCAAGTAAGGTGGATCGTAGTGCAGCTTATGCTACACGTCACATCGCTAAAAACTTAGTTGCAGCAGGTGTTGCTGACGAAATTTTAGTCCAAGTTTCTTATGCTATTGGAGTAGCCAGACCAATGGGTATCTTCATTGATACGTACGGAACCTCTAATCTAAGCTTAAGAGACGGTGAAATTGCTAAGAAAGTAGAAGAAATCTTTGATATGCGTCCTTATTTTATTGAGCAACGTTTAAAACTAAGAAATCCTATTTATAGCGAAACAGCCGCTTACGGGCACATGGGTCGTACTCCAGAAACAGTGACTAAAACATTTACTGCTCCAGGCGGTTTGTCAAAAACAGTGACTGTAGACTTGTTTACGTGGGAGAAACTAGATTTTGTTGACCAAGTGAAAACTGCATTTGGATTGTAATTCAATGCAGGTTAAAATAAAAAAGGAGATTTTGTTCAATCAAAATCTCCTTTTTGTTTTTATTAGATATTATACTTCAAAATAAAAGTTACGAATCGTGGTAAAATAATAGTTTCATTTGCATTGAAGCCATTCACGCTGAACGTATTATTCAATCTTGACTTTGTATTCAAAAGATTGTTTGCCTGAATTCTGTACTCAAACTTAGAGTCTTTTTTGATATAATTTAAACTCGCAGTCATAATTTCAAAATTATTAGCAATACCACTAGTCTCATTTTTAAAGCGATTAAACGAATAATCCCAATTGATATTCAACCCATTCAAAAAATAATAATTCAATTTTACTGTTGGCGTTTGCGTAGTAAAACTGTTTGCCGCTTGCTCAGAAAAATTAATTCTATACCCTAAATCAATATTTGGATATTTTTTAAATTGTGTGGCTAAAGCTAGATTATAGCCATGGTTCACATTTTCAATGCCTTGAATAAATTCCTGCGTATTCCCACTTACTATTCTCCTATTTAAGACAAAATTTTTGTTCCAACTTGCGTTTATACCACCTGTTACTTTGTAATATTTTTGAAAACTTTTGGAGTAAAATAAATTACCATTTAAACTTTCATTTTCTGCATCTAGATTTAAGCGGTCTGAAGTAGAATAAATACTTTGGAACGCTATTCCGTTTACTACCGGATTTTTTGTGGTAGTGTACCCAACACTTCCAAAAATAGTAGTGAAATTATACAAATTGTACTTCGAATAATTCAATCTATGGCTGGTAACTAACGAGTTTTCTAGCTGTGCATTCCCTCTGGAGATACTATTAAAATTAGTAAAAATATAGCCCTCAATAAGTGAATTCACATCATTAAATCTGTTTGCTACATTAAAATTATAGGTTACGTTTTCAGATTTTTTTAAATCCCAGCGGGCGAACATATCGGGTAGAAACCGACTAAAATTCAATTGAAAAGGATTGTTGAATTGTTGGTTATTTGTATTATATTGATGAACAGAAAACCCAGGATTAAAGGTAAACTTACCTTTTATAAACTTGTAATGCACTCCTAAAAAAACATCATTAAAAGAATACTTAACCTTATTATTGTAGGCTTCTTGTTCAACAGGATTGCTTGAATTATTTTGTAAGATTTGCAAAATACTTGAATCATACGTCTGAAATGCATTTGTATTGCCTAAAGTAACATTCAAAATACTTTTATTAGAAATTTGATAAAAGTAATCCACTTTCGCGTCTACTTTATTGGTTTTAACAAATCTTGATTGTTCAATATTTAAGGTGTTTTCATTGACAAAAACGGCACTTGGATCGTTTGGATTTTGCGAAGTGCTATTTTGATATGGATTAACAGAAAGCTGCGGATTGTAAAATGGATCTTCATCCTCATATTGATGTTGTACCTCAATCACCCAAGTACTTTTTGGGTTTTGCGTATAAAATAAATTCAAACTCTGATTGAACGAAGCTGGCGCTTGCTTTTGGAACGCAACTACGGTATTAGAACTGTTGAAAACTGTTCCATTGGAAGTAGAACTGAAATTACTTTGACTATTGTCTATGTCTTGCTGATCATTTTTTCTAAAAAAAACATCGTAATCCAACTGAAAATTATCATTTGCTTTGTACTTCGAACCCAATTTAGAAATGAAAGCATTGTTTCTAGAGTCGGTTCTGTTTTTTCTGTTTTCTAGCGTTGCTATATTTGTTGTGTTAGGCTCAAAAATACCGCGATCGGAGTTCGTTATCGACTGATTAAACGTCGAAGAATAGGCTGCAAAACCAGTTAAGGTCCATTTTTTAGAAATAGAATGATTTACATTTAGCGTTCCAAATTTATCACTGGCTTTAGCAACATTATCGCCACCAGAAAGCCCGAAGAAATTTCGATTTAAGTTCAACGTAGTGCCACTTTTACCAATTGTATTCCTGGCACCACCGCTTATCCTAAAAAAATCAGCAGAGGTCAAAGAAACTTCCCCAATATTATTTAAATTGACGATGGAGTTGATGCTTGTTTTAGGTGAATAATAGAATAATTTTGGATTAAAAATATACCCTTTGTCATTGGCTAAACCACCACTGACATCGCCAAACCAAAACTTATTTTTTCCTTTTTTAAGTTTGATGTTTAGCGCAATGTCATCATTGTTGTTCTCCAGTCCTTTCATCTGAGAAACCTCATTGAAATTACGCATCACTTGAATTTTATCAACCGCATCTGAGGGTATGTTTTTTGATCCTAATTTTGTATCTCCTTCCATAAATGGTTTTCCATTTACAAATAGTTTAGCCACTTTTTTACCCTCCACTTGAACTTGTCCGTCTGCCATAACCTCAAATCCTGGCAATTTTTTGAAAACATCTTCTAATTTTCGCTCTTCACCTGTTTTAAATGAATCCGCATTATATACAATCGTATCCCCTTTTATAGAAACGGGCATCTCCCGCACAATTTCGACACCGTCTAATTCAATCCCGCCAGATTCCATAGTAATATTTTGTTCCATGTTTTCAGATTGAGTGGTAATCGTTATTTCTTTATTCTGCATTCCAAGGTAACTCAACTTGATACTATAAGCAGTATTGGGCTTTAAGTTCAGTATATACTTCCCTTTATCCGTAGTAATTGCATACCCATCCATAGCCTTGGTAGCCTGGTTGACTGCCATTACATTTGCCATTTCTAAAGGCGATTTACCTAGATCTTGAATTACACCTTCTAAACGAATGTTTTGTCCGTAAGAAATGGATGTAACAATAAGTGCGATAAACAGTAAAATATTCTTCATTTTATAACCTTTTAATATAAAATTGACCCTGAATTAACCTCCAAAACGTATTTGCATTCCTCCATCTTTTCCACCGCGACCTTGGTTCATTTCTCTAAACTCCTCCATCTTTTTTACTACGGCTTCATCATACTCTTTTTGAGAAATCACTTTACCCTTAGTCGAAGCTTTAATTTCTGCTTTTTCTTTAGGATTCAAAACCACTTTAGAACATAAAATAATTGTCTTGCCATCATTCACCTCCAAAATCAATCCTGGCAAACCCCAATAACCTTCAGGACCTTGACTAACAGGAATTTCTGGCGTGTACCACGCTGTAATCGTAACTTCTTTTGGTACCTCAATAGCATCCATAAAATTAGTTTTCTTTTCTGCTGCAGGCTTATCTGCTTCTTTCTTGTCTGCTTCTTTCTTATCCTCTTCTTTTTTAGGTCGGAAATTTCTAAAATCAGTGGCACTTGGCACTTTTACAGCTGTTGCTTTATAACACGTATAACCACCAATGACTCTGGTTTCCCCCTCCATTTTCCATTGTAAATTCGGCAAGGAATCTTTAACTAGAAACTCTTTACCCATAAACTCTTTATCAATAATATATGTTTTCTCTTTTACGTTTTTATAATGTGTTCCTCCGCCGCCGGTCATGGAACTCATCATTCGCATTCCGCCGCCAGCTTGCGCAGTGGCGTCAAGCTTTTCTTCCTCTTTGTATATAGAGGCCGATTTATTAAAATTAAGAACAAACGTTTTTTCAAACATTTTCTTCATTCTTTCTTCAATCATCTTTTGCATATCTGGAGTCATATTTTTGTTACCCTCCATTCGCGTTTTAAAATCGGAAGTACTCGTTTTCGATTCGTAAACGGCCATTCCCTGAAATTCCTGAGCTTGCGAGCTAAAATAGCCAAACGCAGTAAATGCTAAAACTAAAATTATTTTCTTCATGAGTATTACATTTTAAATTACGGATACGATAAGACTACAAATTACTATTTTGTTACAATCTGATAATAAATAAAATAAGACTTACATAATTATAAAAGGTTTAATTGTAATTTAGCTACCTATGAAAAAAATCATTCTCTTGATTACTTTAG
The DNA here is from genome assembly GCF_000264055.1 of Flavobacterium sp. ACAM 123. Lineage (GTDB taxonomy): Bacteria > Bacteroidota > Bacteroidia > Flavobacteriales > Flavobacteriaceae > Flavobacterium. The sequence continues at coordinate 6,848 of NZ_AJXL01000076.1, forward strand.
TATCAGCTTTGAGTGCAGTGAGTCAAAATACTGAATTTAAAACTATTGCCATTAATACTGTCAGTGTCATTGCGGATGACTTTATAGGTTATGACCAATTTGAATTCTATTATTACGTCAAGGATAACGTCCTGTACAAAATAAAAGGCACTTCATCCCTTGAATATAAGAATCCAGCACTCGGAAAAATAACGAAAGTCGATATCCAAAATCCGTTGAATATTGTTGTTTTCTATGAAAATTTCAATATGGTTATCCTACTTGATAATCAATTAAATGAAACCCAACGGATAAATTTCTTGGAAAACACGATCCCGATGGCGGTATCTGCTACTGGAATTGCCTCACAAAATCAGCTGTGGATTTACAATAGTTTAAATCAACAGATTGGTCTTTTTGATTATATTATAGAGGAATATAAACCGATATCTACTCCTTTTCCAGAAAACATAAAACACTACCAGACTAACTTCAACACTTTCAATTGGGTAGACCAGAAAAGCAATTGGTATTCTTGCGATGTTTTTGGAGTGATAACAACCAGAGGTAAAATTCCGGGTTTTGACACTATTGAAATCATTAATAATTCTCAATTTATCTACTCCAGTAATAAAAAGCTCTTTTTTGAAGACCTGGAGAAAAAGCAAAAATATGAAATAGAGATTTCAGAAAAAACGTTTCAAAAATTCTGTTACAAAGACCAAATTTTATCTATTTTTACATCGAAGGGAATTATAAATTATAAAATCACAACACCGTAATGCACATAGCAGTAGCAGGAAACATCGGATCTGGAAAAACGACTCTAACGCGTTTATTGGCAAAACATTTTAAATGGGAGCCTCATTATGAAGACGTGGTTGACAATCCGTACCTCGATGATTTTTATCATCAAATGGAACGCTGGTCATTTAATCTACAGATCTATTTCCTCAACAGCCGTTTCCGTCAAGTGATACAAATCCGGGAGAGCGGAAAGAAAGTCATTCAAGACAGAACCATTTATGAAGATGCGCATATTTTTGCACCTAACTTATATGCCATGGGCTTGATGACTAATCGTGATTTTCAAAATTATTCCTCTCTTTTTGAATTAATGGAGTCAACAGTAAAAGCACCTGATTTATTAATTTATTTAAGAAGTTCAATCCCTAATTTAGTGGGTCAAATACATAAAAGGGGTCGTGAGTATGAAAACTCTATTTCTATCGAATACTTAAGCCGTTTAAACGAGCGTTATGAGGCTTGGGTTGATACCTACGACCGTGGAAAAATATTGATTATTGATGTAGACAACATTAATTTTGTCGACAACCCGGAAGATTTGGGGATTATTTTAAACAAAATCGATGCAGAATTGAACGGATTGTTTTAACCCTATCCCTCCCTTTCGAAAATACAGAAAAAACAAACTACCTGTAAAAATGCCTAGCTGTTCGAGGCATTTTTATTTTACATATCTTTATCTATCCAGAATATATAGTTAAATAATTCACCAATAAATTCTATTTTTCAAAAATATCAATTTAAGTCAAAAATTATGCTAGACAAAAGTAAAATTGTTTGTGTTTTATTAATTTTTGTACTGATGTTACAAAGTTGTGCGGTATATCAAAAAACAGCCGTTTCTGTAGATGAAGCCGTGACCTCAAAAAGAAAAGTGCTAATAACTAAAACTGATGGAGCTAAACTTAAGCTTAAGAAAGTGGAACAAATAGAGGGGAAATATTTTGGAATTGTAAAACTTGATAGTAAAACCGAAAAAATTATTCTGATAGAAAATGACATAAGAACGATTCGTATTTTAAACAAAACTGCCACAACACTTAGCAATATTGGAATTATTGCAGGTTCAACATTGGTTATATCTAGTATCGTTGCAGTCGTTGCCATAAGTGCAGCCTGGGGAATCGAATAGCGATTGTCTATTCAATATTATCCATTACCATTGTACTATTTTCATATTACATCGACATTATAGCAAAACGATTTGGTCTAAAATACAAATTCGTTGGGTATAAAAAACTTAAAAATCCTATAGTGCTGTGACTTAGTAATTAATTTTATCATTTAAATTAAAACAAAGATGCCTCACTTTTGCGAGACATTTTTATCTGTATAATAGAAGAAAGACTTTTACTTCAAAGCATCAATTTTTGTCTGAACTTCAGCATCGGTCCCTTCAAAAACTTGTGTTTCAACTTTACCATTTACTGTCGTTGTTATTGTAGCGGCAACTGCACCATTAAGATTTGTTTTCTCAATAGTCACTTGTTTAGTAATATCATGTGCCTCCGTTACACCTTTTATATGATCGCATGCCATATTAGTGCAACCTTTTGCCAAACATTCTTCTTGAGACATCGAAGTACATGCACCCGTTGTAATGCAACAAGTGGCATTTTGCGCTATAGTATAACTTCCGCCTCCTAAGATTGGCGCCATTACTAAGCCTATCAAACAAGTCAATTTAATCAAAATATTCATAGAGGGTCCTGAAGTATCTTTAAACGGATCTCCAACAGTATCTCCGGTTACAGCAGCTTTATGTGCGTCAGATCCCTTATAAGTCATCTCGCCGTTTATCATAACTCCTGCTTCAAAAGATTTCTTGGCATTATCCCAAGCACCTCCGGCATTATTTTGAAAAACAGCCCAAAGCACTCCCGAAACAGTAACTCCAGCCATATATCCTCCAAGCATTTCTGCAACTAATTGATTGTTATCCCCATAAACCAGTTTCCCAAGAAGTACCACTACAATAGGGAATCCAATGGTCAAAATCCCAGGCAGCATCATTTCTCTTAGTGCAGCCTTAGTAGAAATATCTACGCATTTTGCATATTCCGGTTTACCTGTTCCTTCCATAATTCCAGGAATTTCTCTGAACTGGCGACGTACCTCATACACCATATCCATAGCAGCTTTACCAACAGAGTTCATGGCTAATGCAGAAAAAACAACCGGTATCATACCTCCTACGAATAACATTGCTAAAACGGGTGCTTTAAAAATGTTAATCCCGTCAATTCCTGTAAAAGTAACATAAGCGGCAAATAATGCCAATGAAGTTAATGCTGCTGAAGCAATAGCAAAACCTTTTCCTGTTGCTGCGGTGGTATTTCCCACAGAATCCAAGATATCAGTACGTGTACGCACTTCTTTTGGCAATTCACTCATTTCTGCAATACCCCCCGCATTGTCCGATATGGGTCCGAAGGCGTCAATCGCTAATTGCATGGCTGTAGTTGCCATCATCGCCGACGCGGCTAATGCTACTCCATAAAATCCTGCAAGAGCATAGGACGTCCATATTGCTGCAGCAAACAACAAAACAGTAGGGAATGTCGAAATCATTCCTGTTGCTAAACCCGCAATTACGTTAGTACCTGCTCCCGTACTTGATTTTTGAACAATAGCCATAACTGGTTTTGTTCCCAATCCTGTGTAATATTCTGTAACAGATGAAATAACCGCCCCAACTACAAGTCCAACAATCGTAGCATAAAAAACTCTCATCGCCGAAATGTCTTGCATTCCTTCACCAAAAAATTCCATTTTCATATTGGCAGGCAACATATATTGAACTAAAAAGTAACAAGCAATAGCTGTTAAAGCGATCGAAACCCAGTTACCAATATTTAATGCTTTTTGTACTTGTGCTTCTTTAGCATCTTGATCTGTAATTTTAACTAAAAGGGTTCCTATAATTGAGAATAGAATTCCAAAACCGGCAATCGCCATTGGCAATAAAATAGGTCCAATACCTCCAAAGGCATCGTCTATTCTTCCTCCCATATCCTTGATTACATAGTTTCCAAGAACCATAGCCGCCAAAACAGTTGCTACGTAAGAACCAAATAAATCAGCTCCCATTCCAGCAACATCTCCTACATTATCTCCTACGTTATCAGCAATTGTGGCCGGATTGCGTGGGTCATCCTCTGGAATTCCAGCTTCTACTTTACCCACTAAATCAGCTCCAACATCAGCTGCTTTTGTATAAATACCACCTCCCACACGGGCAAACAAGGCAATAGATTCCGCTCCCAGAGAGAAACCAGCCAATGTTTCTAAAACGATAGTCATGTCCTCAGTTGAAGTCCATGTTCCATTCATAAAGAAATGAAAGAAAAAGAGAAAGAAAGAAGTTAAGCCCAGAACGGCTAAACCTGCAACGCCAAGCCCCATTACGGTTCCACCACCAAAAGAAACTTTTAGCGCTTGCGGTAAACTAGTTCGTGCTGCCTGTGTTGTTCTAACATTTGTTTTTGTCGCGATTTTCATTCCCATATTCCCCGCTAAGGCAGAGAAAAAGGCACCAAAAATAAAGGCGACCACTATTAATATATGTGTTGTAGGCACAAAATAAGACAATCCTGCTAAAACGATGCTTGCTCCAACTACAAAGAAAGCGAGTAACCTATATTCTGCTTTTAGGAACGCTAATGCACCTTCGTAAATATAATCCGAGATCTCTTTCATCTTACCATCCCCAGCATCTTGTTTTAAAACCCACGATCTTTTAATCCACATGAACAGAAGTCCTACAATTGCCATGACAATTGGCAAATAAATCATAATTGTATTCATAAATTTGGTTTTTTTGGTTAGTGGCTAATAATCAATATAGTACAAAAACGAATTTAAACAAAAAAGCAACACTCTTAACAGAATGTTGCTTTTTTTATAAAATACAAGAGTATTTATTACTTAATACTGAATAATCCCTCTGGTTTATTTTCAATTTGATCAAAACGTTCCGTACATTTTTTGATGATATCATACGCTTCATTTACATCTCCCCATCCACCTACATCAACTGTTTTATTTTCAAGATCTTTATACACTTGGAAGAAATGTTCTATCTCTTTTAATAAATGTGGATTCATATCTGACAAATTATTCAATGAATTCCATATCGGATCAGACACTGGTACACAAATTACTTTTTCGTCCGGTCCTTTATCATCTGCCATGTGAAAAACACCAATAGGTTTTACTTCCATAACACATCCAGGAAAAGTAGGTTCATTTACTAAAACCAATACATCTAGTGGATCACCATCTAGTGCAAGGGTTTCTGGGATAAATCCGTAATCAGCTGGATACATCATTGATGAAAACAACATTCTGTCGAAACGCATTCTTTTTATTTCGAAATCATATTCATATTTGTTTCTACTTCCTCGTGGAATTTCGATAAGTACATCGAAAGTTTTTATTTTGTCTGCAGTCATTTTACTTTTTTCTTTTCTATAATAATCGGCACAAAAATAAGTAAAGTATCTGTTTTTACAATGAAAAATCGTTCTTATCTACAAATTACATAGCAAAGAAACTAATATTGATACACTATTGTCCTATTCCTTTTTTTGAGATAATAATGCCACAGTAAAAAAGTGGCATAAGAACGGTGAGGGCTCCATTTTTCAGTATGTATTTCCATGGCTTCTTTCTCGTGAATATCGAGTAATTCTTTTATAGTGTTTACTACCGCCACATCACCTAGTGGCAACAAATCAGGGGCTTGAAGACAGAACATTAAATAGACATCAATAGTCCAGTTTCCTATTCCTTTAATTTTAATGAGTTCTTCACGCACTTGCTCCGGAGTTTTGTTTGCCAAAGATTCTAGATCTACATCCTCGCTAAGTACTGCTAATGACAAAGCTTTGATGTAGGACGTTTTTTGCCGGCTTACTCCAACACTTCTAAATTCTTGATCAGATAAATCCACCAAAACACTCGGCTTAAAGATTTTTATCTTTTCCCTTAATTTCAAAAAAGTAGCTTTGGCTGAATCAATAGACACTTGTTGTTCTAAAATCAGTAAAACTAAAGTCTCCAATCCTTGGGGGCGTTCTGGAATTACTGGAACTCCATACTTTTCAATTATCATATTGAAAATGGGCTCTACTGCTGAAAGGTGATTTATAGCTTCTTGCATGTACTGATTTCTTTAGCCCAGATGGAAACGACATCCTTTTATGCCAAGGTTTGGCATAAAAGATATAGTGTACAGCTGGAAATAGCTCCTAAAAATAAAATCCAAAAGATCCTTTTATTGAAAATCGCTGCGTATCTGGTGTGTTTAAATAATTTCCTCTCCAGGCAAAATCGAGACGGAACACTTTGAAGATATTCCCAATTCCTGCGCTATACTCCCAATACACGTTCTCAGGAGCCATGTATTCCAGACCTGAAGCATTGATTCCTCTGTTAGCATCTGAAATAGTTCCGTAAACCCCTCTTACTCCTATGATTTCTCTCCAATTCAGTTTTCGCATAAATGGAATTCGGGAGAAAATACGCCCTCCAAAATTATGATCCCATTGCACTGTTGCATATTGATCAGCCACAAACTCATAGAAATTTAGGTTGCTAAAGGTGTTTTCGATAGTGAAATAGGTTTGATTCCCCGGAATAACACTGATTAAGCCTAAAGGAATAGTGCCAAAGGTTTTACCCATCTCGACGGTCACATTCGTTCGCCCGAGCGGTCCAATGACGATGGGTTGTTTATAGTAAAGCTGTATCTTCTCATATTTAAAATCACTATTCAACAATCCTTTGAATCCATGACTGTAATTTATAAAAAACCGACTGAAAGGACTATCCACATTATCTCTCTCTACAGCATACCCTATCGTTTTTCGGTTGGGTGTGTATTCGATCTGAAAATTCACCTCCGACTGTTTTACCTCGCTTTTTGTAGCTGTTTGTCCCGCATCTGTATAGTAATCCAAACTAAATGTTGGCGACGCAGATTCCAGTGTTCGATAAGACAAACTGGTTTGAAAGGTCAGGTTTTTCACAGGCTCTATTTCGACAGCGACACTACTTAGATTGATATTCGTCAACTTACCATTACTTCCTGACGAAAACAAGGAGGAAGAAGCAAAACTTCTACCCAATACATCATTTGTAGTGGTTAAACTCGCGCCAATTTGTTCTACGTCCCGCCTATTTCCCGCTGACAGAATAATTCTATTTTTCTTATCAACCATCCATTTTCCAGAAAGTCCGTACTTAAATTTATTGTCTTTAAAACCATAGGCCGTATATCCTTGCAATCGCCAAGTGTCATCAGTCCCAAAATAGGTTCTTCCTCCAGCTCTCAAACGAACGCCCTCCACTTCATTATAACCAAAACTAGAAAATATAGGGCCATAATCAAAGCTCCCCACATTGATATACCCGCTAGCAAGAACAGTAACAAAACTTGTTATCTGTTTGAATTTTTTAACCGTTTGTAGCGTGTCTAGCATTTTATAAACACCCAATTCGTCTTTACTCAAATTTTCGTAACGGTTTTTACTCCAGTATTGATCTGATTTACTGTATATAGAATCACTCTCGTACTTGACATCTTCCTTATAAAAAGAATCTGGCTTCTCTTTATTGAATTCATGATTGCCGTAAAAAGAAGTCCGTTTTCCATAAATTCCCTTGGAGTCTTCTTTTTTATTCACTGCAAAATCCGACATCAAATAATCACGTGTCAGTAGAAAAACAGAATCATTTACAACATCAAATTCTTGTTCTAAATAGATATCCTTTACCCAATTAATATTGGCACTTTTTGTAACCGCCATACTAATTTTTTTTATGGCAAATGTGGTATCATTTACCCAAAAGTCACCTTTAAAAGTCAATTCATTCTTACGCCTTGGATAAAACACGATATTGTAACACCATTTTTTATTGATAAAGGCACTGTCTCTCAGGACATAGTTATAAACATCAACTCCCGTCGTTGATATAGGGCTAGTAAAGCTCTTATCAAAAAAAGTGAGATGATTATCGTAAATATTATAATCCGAATATAAATCATTTACAAAAGCCAACAACTGCTGATTGCCTTTAAAACCGGAGCTTTTATTGGCTTTTATTTTCTCTTTTACTTTGCCCAGTTTATTGTCTGCATAAATATCAGATAAAGTTTCGTTTATGAAAATTGGTAAGTAAGTTTTCCCGGTTACCCTAGAAGTATCAACATGATCAAAAATAAACTCCATTCCTCTAAATAGCTTATTTTTCATAAAAGCACTGTCGATTGTGTTCATGTCGAACTCAATCTTTTCATACTTTTCCATTTGATATTGGTCAAAAAGAGACAATCCATTTTTACGTTTTCTTTCCCATATTTTCCTTAGAATATCTAGTGCAGGGTTGTCCTTTTTTGATGTTTTACCCGTAAAAATAACCACTTCATTTAAGATTTCAGCTTCTCTCAACAACACCTTAAAATCATAAGTAACGGCTTTACCTAAGGCAATTTCCCGATCTAAAAAACCAACTGAAGTAACCACTAAAGTCGTGTATTTTTTAGTTGATTCAATATAGAAACGCCCATCTTCATTAGCGACGGCTCCCTCGTTAGAATCTTTGAAAGCTATATTTGCAAAAGGAACGGGTTGGTCTGATTTATCCACTACAACACCACTTACTTTTGTTTGGGAAAAAACAGAATTGGATAGGGTCAACAATAGAAAAACAGTAAATAAAAAATTCTTTTTCATAGTACGCTTTAAAACAAAAAACTTCATCAAACGATTGAATGATGAAGTTTTTATGACATGTTTATTGTATTATTTATACATTACTTTTTTCACTGCTTTGACAACATCATCAGCATTAGGCAACCATTCTTTTAACAAGACCGGAGAGTAAGGCGCTGGTGTGTCCGCAGTTGTAATACGTTGAATTGGTGCGTCAAGAAAGTCAAAAGCGCGTTCTTGTACAATATAGGTAATCTCAGAAGCAACACTTGCAAAAGGCCAAGCTTCTTCCAGAACCACTAATCTATTTGTTTTTTTAACAGACGTTAAAATAGTATCATAATCCATCGGACGAACCGTTCTCAAATCGATAATCTCACAAGAAATCCCCTCTTTTTCTAATTCCTCGGCAGCTTTATGAGCTTCTTTTATAATTTTTCCAAAAGAAACGATTGTAACATCTGTTCCTTCTCGTTTAATATCAGCAACGCCTATTGGGATTGTATATTCACCATCTGGAACTTCCCCTTTATCACCATACATTTGCTCTGACTCCATGAAAATCACGGGGTCATTATCGCGAATAGCTGATTTCAAAAGCCCTTTAGCGTCATAAACAGTCGATGGAACTACCACTTTAAGACCAGGTGTGTTTGCAAACCAGTTTTCCAATGCCTGCGAATGCGTTGCCCCTAATTGTCCTGCCGAAGCTGTTGGACCACGAAAAACGATAGGCACATTGAATTGCCCCCCTGTCATTTGACGCATTTTGGCTGCATTATTTATAATTTGGTCAATACCCACCAGACAGAAATTGAAAGTCATGTATTCAACAATCGGTCTACAACCGTTCATCGCTGAACCTACTGCAATTCCAGTAAAACCAAGCTCAGCAATAGGAGTATCAATTACTCTTTTTTCTCCAAACTCGGCTAGCATTCCTTTTGATGCCTTATAAGCACCATTATATTCTGCAACCTCTTCACCCATTAAGTAAACGGTGTCATCATTACGCATTTCCTCACTCATTGCTTCGCAAATGGCCTCTCTAAATTGTATCGTTCTCATATCTGATATTGTATCTGTGTATTTTCGCAAACAAAAGTAAAAATTTAAAATGACAAACGTGTTTTTTTAGCATAATTTGTGGTTTGTTTTACTTTAACTTGAATTTAAATTTTTAACGAAATCGATGTAAAGGAGTATTAAACTGTAATTTGCGCTTATTAGTATCTAATGATGGTCAATACTGCTGAATCTGGTACAATGCTTTTCCCTATCCTTATTAAATTTTCAATGTTGCTAAAGGATTGATTTTGATATTTTTTTTACATATTTTAACAAAAAACTAATTAATGGGTATCAAGCTCGTGTACCGCTGGGTTGGTCTTAGGCGGAAGATTGGAAAACCCCTGTGTTCTTGATGCCATTGCGCCAATCTGTCAAATTAGTTTTACATTATTAGCTAATCTTTTCCTATTATTTTATCTTTTCTAATTCCAACTTCAATTCTTCAATACCCGTATCCGTTTTTTCTTTTCTCTTCCCAACTCTTATAAAAATAAAAACACTACTGCAGATAATGACAATCCAAACTAATGTAAAAAAACCCAAATTATATAACCATGCGGGTCTAATTAAAACAAATGAACTTTTGTCAAAATAAAAAAAGGTTATAAGGTGACTTAAACAGCACCCTCAAGTAAATAAAAAAAATGGTTATCCAATAGTATTGCTTTCTTTAAACTTTGGATTTTTTAATGCACCACTTTTTTGGTTCTTTAAAAACTTCCACAAGTAACTGTTCAAGCAATACAAGTGAATGGTAATGCAAGCACAAATAGTTAAATGATTTGATTGTTTAGATCCATCTTTTTTAATTGGATTTATTTATCAGATGTTCAACTAATAAAAAATAAAAATGATTACTAGGTTAAAATAACTTTTTAAAATGAAATTTAATTAAGGTCCACAGTGCCTTCCTCGCGGTCATCAGGTGCGCCACCCGTTACTTTTGAGATAAAAACCTGAACCATTGAAATCATTTTATTGTTCTTGGTATCCCAGTAATAAGAAGATTGCGGCCTTATCTTTATTAATGAAATATCAGCATCATCTTTACCATCTTTAAACCAAGCATTTGCTAAAGGGGTCCACATTTCATCAATTTTTTCTTTGTCAGTATGTATCGTGGCAGAACCGTAAATACTTAAAAATTCGTAGCTTGAAGGATTTGAGTAAAATAGCTGGACCTGATTGTTCTTTTCAATTTCTACATTCTTATCACTTTTAATTGAACTAAAAAACCATATATTACCATCCCCATCAACCCTCTGCGTGGTCATAGGACGTGATGCTATTGGTTGTTGTGTAAGTTGAGTACAAAAGTGACAAATTGATTCACTTTTGATTAATTCTTTTAGTTTATCAATTGCCGCCTGACCCGACAAATTATTATTATTTCTTTTTGGATCTTTTTCCATTTTTATACGATTTAGAATTTAAAAATAATTTTATGTTGTACTATTTATGCCAATACTGTTCTTTGTTCTTCTGCTCCCCAGAAACGCTAGATATAAACTGCTTCAATATAATGCTTTATAGGTTTGTCGATCAAAATTCGTTGGTAGTAAGAACGCTACTTTAAATGCAATGACAACCATCTGATTACTTACTCTTGCCCTACTAAACAGTAATATATCTTTATAAAATTAATACCTTCTCTTACTACTCAACTTTCTTATATTTTGATATTTATTTATTGACTTTTTATATTAATCTACTTGAGAAGTAACATAAAATGCCATTACAAACATCACCAGAACTAACCAAAACATATTTCTGCTTTTGCACGGCTACTAACGATAGAAAAAAAAGACAATAATGAATGATATGAAAAAAGTTTAGCATTCATTACTTACTATATAACTGAATTATTACCACTACGTAGTTTTGAGGTCATTCTTTGTTTTTGAAAAATCTGTTATGCTTTGATCAACAATTTTATCCGATTTACTTTTTAAATCATCAAACGTGTTAGTCGCTGATTTAAGTGCGTCTTCTAATTTGGCATTTATGTCATCGCTGCGACCTTCACCTTTTTTTAGGTATTTTTTTTCGTGTGCTACTTCCTTTATCTGGAGCAAATAAAATACCCAACGCTACTCCTGCAAAAACTCCCAAAATTATTTTTCCTTACATTCATGATATAATTTTTTTAATTGTTAAACTGTCTTTTTAATAAAATGATTTTTAAACCTA
>NZ_AJXL01000077.1 GCF_000264055.1 Flavobacterium sp. ACAM 123
AATTGAATTTTATATAATTTTTCATTCGTTTTTGCCTCGTATAAATTTGTTAATTCAACCAAATAGTCAGAGGAAGTGATTACGCCATTTCGTAGTTGCGCTTCAGATTATTTTATGACGTATTCTCTTACTACAATAATTTCTACATCAGTACCGATAACTTCCTGTATTTTATTCACTTCATTTTCCATTTCGAGCAATTGAAGGTCGATATCTAGTAAAAAGGTTTCTTTTTCGGTAGTTATGATGGCTTCAGAGATTAGTAGAGCGTCCTCTTCTTTTTTGGATTTATTCCAGTCAAATACATTCCAGTGCGCTTTTACTCCGAGCAGGTAAAAAGTTTGGAAAGAATTGTCAAGCATATTCAGTCCTGGATTTCCGTAACCCGCCTGCGCAAAAGCATTTACCTTTAGTAAATTGTTTTTTGAAATCGATTTTTTTGAGATTTCGATTTGTTTGCTCTGTAAATCAAATAATTGCAGGTCAGGATGCTTGTTTTCAGTGTTTATCTCCCATTCAATCACCGGTTTTACTAAAGTTACATTTTTATTTATGGTCGACGTAATCAATGAAGAAAGACTTTCTAAGGCTCTTTTTCGATCGAATTTAATTTCTGTGAGCTGTTGTTTTATTTTGAGTTTTTCTGCCTGTAGCACTTTCTCTGATGTGGGAAGGATGGCGCCAAATTTTATTCCAGATTTTACTTCTTTAATTTTAGAATCTAATTGTTGTTGTTTCGCCAGTAAAATAGTATTTCGCTCATTTAGCAGGAAGATTGAGAAATACAATTGATTAATTCTGGACTTGAGTTGGTATAGGTCGACTTCGGTTTGTTGTTGCAGTGTTTTGGTTTGCGCTTATTCGATTTTAGCGTTAGCATCGGTGAGTCCCCCGTTATAGATTAGTTGGTTAACATCTAGGGTAGCACGGTATTGCTCTTTGTTGGGCCGATTTACGGTAATATTTGGTAAACTAATTAGCAAAGATGTTAGATCTGATTGATAGGTGGCTTGTAGATTTAAATCAATTTTAGGGAGTTTTGCTTTAGTAAGCGCTTCAATTTCCAAGACTGATTTTTACTGCAGTAAATCAGCTTGCCTGACAATAGTATAATTTTTATTGGAGAAAGCATAGCAATCTTCCAGATACAGTGTTTACTGACCAGTAGATAATAATGGCAAAAGAATAAGAAAGAGGACGTTTATTTGTCTCATTGTTTTATCGAGTTAATAATTTGTTCAGCAATACTAGTTTTTCGCTCTTCCATCATTTCGTTAACTTCCCAATCAGAAATTTGTACCAGTCCTTTTACTAAAATTTGCGCTGCAAAGGGGAAAACAGTTAGCGAGAAGATATCCATTAAAAGTTGTCTTGAATTCAAAAGCTTTATTATCCCAGCTTCTATTTCCTTTTCAATTTGACCGATTAGTACACTAGGATCAGGTCTGATTTCATAGTTTAAAACTTCATGACAAATTCAGGATTGTTGTTCATTTCCTGAATCACAAAGGGCGGCTGATATGGATTGTCAATTACGAATTAAATATAATTATGAGTGAACTTTGTTATTTTTTCAAAAACAGTATCACTTGAATTAAAAATGGCATTGATCTGCGGTGCTGGTTGACTGAAAGCATTCATGAATACTGCTTCAAAAAGAAGTTGTTTATTTTTAAAACAATAATGCAACATGGCCTTGTTTATGCCCGCTTCATCTGCAATTTCTTGCACACGTGCTCCTGCGAATTCCTTTTTTTATGAACACAGCTCAGGCCGCATTAAATATTTTTTCTTCCGTAGTCGTTGCGTATTAACTTTTTGGTTTAACCATTTGGTTAATAAAGGTAGAAATAAAAAGCAACCGGAGTTACTTTTTTACAAACCTGTTGAAAGCTAAACCGCCCATCAGGCTCCCCTATAAAGTAGAATTAAGCGGTTTGGGTGTGATGCTACAGGTTCCTGAGGTACAGCCTATATAGTGGTAGTAGGAGTATTCGGCTATCGCACCAACTATTATTCCTGTGCCAGTAATAATTACTGCTCTTTTTGTTATTTATGACTTTTATCTAAGATGACTTTAATGATGGCATTTTTGTCTAAGACACCCGATTCTCGCCACAATTGTTTTCCTTCTTGAAAAAGAATCATCGTGGGAACACCGCGCACCTGATACTGGGATGCTATTTGTTGGTTTTTATCGACATCAATTTTTATAATGGAAATTCCATCTCCCAGATTGTCTTTCACCTCTTTTAAAATGGGTCCAAGCACTTTGCAAGGTCCACACCAGGTAGCAAAAAAATCGATCAGTACTGGTTTCTCTGATTTTATGAGATTATCGAAACTATTGTTCATTTTTATTTTTTTTAAAGGTTGGTACTTCGCATCCATTTAGCGCACATCCGCTATTAAATAGCGCTTGGAATAGAAAAAAAGCAGCCATAAAACCAAATATTGGCTGTTGGTATTGTATCGCCTGCTGTATTAAAAAGAGTCCAATTATGAGCCGAATCCAGCGCATGGAATGCCAGTTTGTTAATAGTAATTGTTTCATTGTGTTATTTTTTTTATTTTATAACGATCATCATAAGAAACTATTTTTTGTAGTTCTTCTAATGGAATTTCTATAGTGCTAACAATTAAAACTTCCGTAAAATTGCCGTTCATGCTTACATTAAGTACGTCCTTAACTGCAGCAAATTTTTCAGTAACGGTATTCATGCAGCCACTACAAGTAATTCCTTCAAATTCATAAAGATTCACTTTAACAGCTCCGTTTTTTTTGAATTCGAAAAACAATTCTGAATTACTTCTCGGCGCAATAGAATTATCACTTTTTTCTAATTTAATAAAGTCAAATGCATTTTTAAAAAGCATTTCGTATTCTTCTTGGCTTCCGCCAAAAGGGGGACTTACCTCAAATGTTCTATTGAATAACAAACCAGAAAGCGTTCCGTCTTTTGCTAAAAGCTCCTGCATTTTCCAGATATATTTTTGACGCATTACCGGCGGTAAAGCGCAAGAAAAAAGTTTGTTCAATAATTAAATCATATTCCCCTTTATGACTAAAAAAATCACCCAGTAAGACTTGTATGCAGGTATTGTCAATGAATTTTTGCTCAATAATTTTTACTAACGTTGGGGCAATATCGATTACAGTAACGTTAGTAAATCCTTGTTCCAGAAGATAAGCGGCCTCATATGTATTCCCGCAACCTGGAATTAAAATAGCGATATCTTTATCTTTTAAGGTATCTATATAATTTTTAATTGGGGGAGATACTAGGCCTAAATCCCATCCAGTAGTTTTTGCTTTGTACTGTGCGTCCCAATAGTCTTGATCTAATGGTTTGTCACAGGATACAAGACAACATGATTCATCATTCATAATACTATACTTTATAATCTCTAATGTGTTTTTTATTTTCAGTACTCCTCTTTCGCTGTTTAAAGAAATTTACAATTCCTAAAATTAGAACAATCAATGCAATCAGATAAAAAAAACTTCTATTTCTATGCTATTTTCAATCGGCTTACAGTACTTAAACCAGCAACAAAAAAACACATTACAGCAGGAATAAAAGCTAAAACTGTAGTTTGATTTGCTAAAATAGTGCTCTGTAATGCGAGACTTTCTTTTACTATTAAGTCTTTGTTGACTGTTTCTTTGATAAGCTAAAGTTTCGTTCCACTTTTTTTTTGCGACTGCTATTAAGACCAAATATTGAATACATCGGGCAAAAGCTGATGACGCTTGTAATAAATAATACAAGAACGATACTACCTAAAATTAGTGTTGTAGTACCGCTTATGATATTAGCTAAATACAGTAATGCAATAATAGCTGCGACAGTTCCTCTAATAACTATGTCAATCCTTCTTAAATTTATTTTCATCCTATTTTATTTAAAATTAAAACTCTTAAATTAATTTAGTATTTTAAATTTACAGAATAACTAACTAATAATCATATTCTTTAACAGGTGATTTTGTTCTATTACTATCTTATAAAATCTTAGTTTGACATACAAAATCAGTTTTAGGCAATTCCGTTGTTGCGATCGCGTTAAATCCACCTTCAATTTCTTTGAAATTTCTGAAACCACGAGCCTGAAGTATCGAAGCAGCAATCATACTGCGGTATCCACCTGCACAATGTAGAAAAAACGGTTCTTTAGGATCGATATCTTTAATCCAATTATTGATACTGGCTAATGGTTTACTAAAGGCTTCTTCAACATGTTCTGCGCTATACTCGCTGTCTTTACGGATGTCGATAACTTTACTTTCGCCAATTTTTACTTCTTTAGAAAACTCCTCTGCCGTGATTCTGTTGATCGAATCGATTTCTTTTCCCGCTTTTTTCCAAACGTCAAAACCGCCGTCTAAATGACCAATTACATTGTCAAATCCCACACGACTTAAACGGGTTACCGACTCTTCTTCCCAACCAATTTCTGTTACGAGAATAAGAGGTTGTTTTACGTCACCAACTAAAGCGCCTACCCAGGGAGCAAAATCACCTTCAATTCCTATATTTATAGATTGAGGAATAAACCCTTTAGCAAATTCGCCATTTTTGCGCGTGTCTAATATTAAAGCTCCGGTTTCTTCGACAGCAGCTTCAAGGTCAGTTGCGTTTATTGCTTTCATTCCATTGTTTAAAACAGTCTCGAAGCTTTCATATCCTTTTTTGTTCATGGCCACGTTCATACCGAAATAAGCTGGGGGAGGCAATAAGCCATCCGTTACTTCTTTGATGAACTCTTCCTCGGTCATATCTGCTCTTAGAGCATAATTGGTTTCTTTTTGGTTACCAATAGTTGAAACTGTTTCTTTACTCATGTTTTTACCACAAGCACTACCCGCACCGTGAGCGGGATAAACAATGACATCATCCGGCAAGGTCATGATTTTGTCTCTTAAGGAGTGGAATAGTGTTGCAGCCAACTCATCCTGAGTCATGGAAGCTGCTTTTTGAGCTAAGTCTGGTCTTCCCACATCACCAATAAACAAAGTGTCTCCCGAGAAAATAGCAGTTTCTTTCCCATCTTTATCAATTAATAAGTAAGTGGTGCTTTCCATGGTGTGTCCAGGAGTGTGCAATGCTTTTATTTTGATGTCTCCAAGAGAAAATTCTTGATCTTCAGTTGCAATAACTGCTTCAAATTCGGGATTTGCATTTTTACCATATACAATTGGTGCTTCAGTCGCCTTACTTAAATCAAGGTGTCCTGAAACAAAATCAGCATGAAAATGGGTTTCAAAAATATATTTAAGTTTTACATTATCGCGTTCTAATCTATCCAGATATGGCTGCACTTCGCGAAGCGGGTCTATAATAGCCGCTTCTCCATTTGAAGTTATATAGTAAGCACCTTGTGCTAAACATCCTGTATATATTTGTTCTATTTGCATGGTTTTATTTTTTAAGATTCTTATACAAAGGTAATTATTGTATTCCTATTTCACAGTGACTAATGTTACATAACAGCTTTTTATTTATGTAAATCACTCATAACAAGATTATTAATGACAGGTACTAGGAGCTTTGATAATTATCTGGGTATAAATAGAATAAATAGATGACTTGTCATCTTTTCATTCCGGTCGGTTTTTATCGTTACCATAAAAAAGTGCTCTTGAGTCTATTAGAAAGGATTTTTTTTGGACAAATATTATAATCATTTGCGCTATTTTATTCCAATGCAATCATTGTAATATCATAGATTTAAGTATTTAAATTATTTAGCACTATTTTATCGAATAGAAACAGTAACTTCATGTGATAGTTAAATTTTCTGATTATTAATTTTGTGTTCGCAGTAGACATTGCGCAAACACTATAAAAGTCATATTCCAGTTTTTTTTATGATTTATGAAAAATAAGAGACTAAGAAACAAGACAGCAGCATTTTTTGTAGTACTGCTCCAGTTTTGTATTTGTTTGTAATGCGATAATGCACCAAGCCTAACATCCTAAAGAAATAAAAGTGAATGGTAGTGCTCTTGTAATTACAAAACATTAATCAATATATTGAGTGGCTTATTTAGCACCCTCTTTTATGTAAAGAAAAGTTCTATGACAATAATGTAGAGCCCCATTACTAATACAAACCAGCCAAAGGCAGGTTTTAATTTTGCTCCATCAATTTTTTTGGAAACTTGAGTTCCTATAAGCATTCCAGTGAGAGCCATTGTCGAAATGATAAACAACAAATGGAAGTTGAGTTCGATGCCTCCCAGTAAATCGCCTCCAAACCCAATTAATGAGTTGATAAATATGATGAATAATGAAGTTCCTACGGCTTGCTTCATGGGCAAATTAGCAAAAAATAATAAAGCAGGAATAATTAGAAATCCGCCGCCAGCACCTAAAAACCCTATTATCAACCCCACAAATAATCCAATTAAAGCAAGTATCAAAAAGTTAATTTCTTTTGTTTCTGTGATTTTTTTTGATTTTCGAATCATGGAAACGGAGGTTGCAATCATTAGAAAAGCAAACACAATCATGATCAATATATTCTTAGTGATGTAAAAATCATCAATTGAAAAGAGGATGTCCGGAAGTAGCGGCAGAATAATTTTTCGTATAAAAAGTAAGGATAAAATAGAGGGAACTGCAAAAACTAGTGCCGATTTAATTTTTAAGTTACCCAATTTATAGTGGCTAAATGAACCAATCATAGCCGTGAATCCTACGATGAATAGGGAGTAACTGGTCGCTTGTTCGGGGTTGATCTTAAAGAGATAGACCAAAATTGGTACAGCCAGTATTGATCCACCACCACCTATTAGACCCAAAGAAAGACCGATAATAATTGAAGCTAAATAACCAATATATTCCATCTATTATTTTTTCTTGCAAAGGTTGTTTGTATTTATTTCACAAACAGTAACAATTGTCACATAGGTTCTTTTTTAGGTTAAAAGTTCAATGTGATTGCGATGTAATTTCACTAATTCGCGCTGTTCCATTTTTTTTAATAATCGTGAAATAACTTCTCTGGAAGTATTTAATTCGGTCGCAATTTCTTGGTGTGATAATTTTAAATCTTTACTACCGGATGCATCCGCATGACGTTTTAAATAAAACTCTAAACGCTCGTCCATTGCTCTAAATGCAATATTGTCTACCACCTCGAGTAATTCCTCAAATCGGATTCGATATGTAAAAATTACAAATTCATACCAACTGTGGTGCTGTGTCATCCATTTTTCCATCAAGGAAAGCGGAACTATAATCAAATCTACGTCATCAACTGCCTTAGCCATTATCTGACTGGTCTGACTTTTTGTGGCACAGATCATAGAAACGGCGCAAGCTTGTCCTGGTTGCAAATAATACATTAGAAATTCCCCACCATTTTCACCTTCTCTAAAAACCTTGAGCTGACCTTTAGTAACCAGCATCGTATTATTGATGTACTGACCGGTTCGCATGATGACATCTCCAGCTCTATAGGATTGAATTGATGCATTTTTCTCAATATCCTGAATCAACTCGCTAGAAAAAGTAGGGAACGTTTTTTTTAAAGAATTTTGCATTTTGAGTGTTAGTTTAGATTAACTTTTTTTGCATTAATGTAAAAGTACGTTAATTATTGAATAAGTTTGGGGGAACAGATGTAGTAGTTGTTCTTATTATTTTTAATCTGATCTAGTATGAATAATTGACAATTTTCCTATCGATTTAGTAGACTTTTTCTAATGATTAATGGCAGATTGTACAATTAACTGATTATTAAATAGTAGCGAAAACGTTTTCATTGTTTTTTTATTTAATTCTAAAATCGTAAGTTTATTGCTATCAAAAAACATCGTAAATTTACAAAAAACAGCATTATGAATTTAACACAAGAAGATTGGGTTTCTCACCTTGAAGGAGATGCCAATGCAGTGATTCTGGACGTACGTACAGAGGATGAATACAATGAGGGAATAATTTCCAACGCCATAAATATTGATATTCACAAGGGTGCCATTTTTGTTTCTGAAATTGAGGCTTTAGATAAGAGTAAAAATTATTATGTCTACTGTCGCTCAGGAGCTAGAAGCGCCAAGGCCTGTGAAGTAATGAACGAATTAGGAATTGAAAATGCCTTTAATTTAACGGGAGGGATTTTAGCCTGGGACGGAGAAACCGTATCACCGTAATGCCTAAAAGCGATTACCATTTATTGCTATACTTTATTAATTATAATATCAAAAACAACCAATATGAACGCAATACCGGAAGAATTTCAGATTAAAACATTATTAAATCAGGACACTTATTTATTGAATGGGGAGTTGAAAAAATGGGAGGGTCAAACATCGGCAGTGTTCTCCACAATTTCATCAAAAGAAGAATATGAACCAACAATATTGGGGTCTATACCATTTATGGGTGAAAAAGAAGGCTTAGAAGCGGTTGAAGCTGCTGAAGTAGCTTATAATAAAGGCCAGGGTCTTTGGCCCACGATGAGAGTTAAAGAACGTATTAAATGTATGAGTAGTTTCGTTAAACAAATGGAAACAACTCGAGATGAGGTGGTCAAATACCTTATGTGGGAGATAGGGAAATCTTTACCGGATTCTCAGAAAGAATTTGATAGAACCGTTGAATACATCTATGATACGATTGAAGATTATAAAAAATTAGATCGTGATAACGCTAAATTTATAAAAAGTCAAGGAGTCAATGCGATGGTTCGTAGAGGTCCGTTAGGAGTGGTATTGTGTCTAGGACCTTATAACTACCCATTAAATGAGACTTTTGCTTTACTTATTCCCGCATTAATTATGGGAAATACGGTTGTGTTCAAACCCGCAAAACATGGAGTTTTATTAATTTCACCTTTATTGGAAGCTTTTAAGAATAGTTTTCCGGCTGGTGTTATCAATATTGTTTACGGTCGAGGTAGAGATGTGGCCGCACCTATTATGAAATCAGGAAAAGTAGCGGTTTTAGCTTTGATCGGAAACAGTACATCAGCTATTGCGTTACAAGACCAACATCCTAACAAAAACAGACTACGTTTAATTCTGGGATTAGAAGCCAAAAATCCTGCAATTATACTACCGGATGCTGATTTGGATTTGGCAATACAAGAATGCATATCAGGAACCTTATCTTTCAATGGACAGCGTTGTACTGCTTTGAAAATTTTATATGTACACGAATCTATAGCTGAAGAGTTTAACAAACGATTTGCTGCCAAAGTGGATGCGTTAGCTTTTGGTAACCCATGGGAAAAAGGAGTTTTACTTACACCATTACCGGAGAAGGAAAAACCGGCCTATATTCAAGAGTTAATTGATGATGCAATTAGTAAAGGTGCTAAAGTGATTAACGAAAAGGGGGGAGAGCACAGTCCTAATTATATTTTCCCCGCCGTTCTATATCCAATTAATAAAGAAATGAGAGTTTATGACGAGGAGCAATTTGGACCTGTAGTGCCTATCTTGACTTTTAAAGATATTCAAGAGCCTTTAAATGACATGGCAGAGTCAAACTATGGCCAACAAGTCAGTTTGTTTGGAAGAGACATCAATACTATTGCCCCACTTATTGATACTTTAGTGAATCTGGTATGTCGCGTCAATCTAAATAGTTCTTGCCAGAGAGGACCGGATATTTATCCATTTACCGGACGAAAAGATTCGGCAGTCGGAACATTAAGTATTCATGATGCCTTGCGTTCGTTCTCCATTAGAACGTTTGTTGCATCAAAAGATAATGAATATAACAATGAAATCTTACAAGCTTTATTGAACAGTGATAGGTCTAATTTCATTTCGACCGACTATATTTTGTAAGTAACCGTGATTAAATTAAAAACCGTCTGGTTGATTGCAACGAGACGGTTTTTTTATGGGAATAGGTACTCTCGCTGATAGATAACGAAATATAAAACAAAACAGTGTTATTTTTTTTGAATAAAATAAATTATAACACGTTGATTTTCAGAATTTATATTTAATTAGTGTAAATAACTTAGAAAACAATAGTATAAAATACACGAAAAATTTTTAAACACCCATTTTAATAGTGTTTTTTATGGATGCAATTTTCTCATGTAAAAACAATAAAACTGAAAAAGTGCAAGGAATGATTGCAATAGAAGAGGCTGATACTACTATTAGTGTGGTTATGCCTTACAAGATTAGTACGATCAAGCATAGTGTTGCCGACTACAACAAATGGAGGATAGAATACGATGCGTACGACTCTGTTAGATTGGCTTATGGTACCACACACTTTGTTATAAGTGGGATGGATAATACCAACAGCATCATTGTAATTGATAAAATAGAGGATGTGCAAAAGCAAAAGAATTTAGATGCTGTTCAGTCTTAAATAAGCCAGGAGGAAGGCTGGTGTAATAAATTCTCCCGAATTCTCTTTTTACAATGTGGTAGGTAATGATGATTCAATAATAAATCTGAAACACAGGCTGATGATTGCCCATCGTGTGAAATATTTTGATGCTTGGCTCAAAGTATACGATGCAGAAGAACTAGCTAAAAGAACGGAAACAGGACTAATAGACAATGCGATGGCGAGAAACATTGATGATCCAAACGTGGAGGCTTTAGTATTCACAATTTCTGATATTGATAAAACTAAAGCAATTGTCAATTCAGAAGAACAGAAAAAATTGATGATGGAAGCTGGAGTGGAAGGCGCTACAGAAATGTTTTATTATAAGTTAATAGATTAAAGTTTTCTATGTCTTTTATTAAGTTGTTATCTAACTTTGAATCAAAAAACAGGGATGGATGTTTTATTTACGGAAGGAACTTAAAATGCTTGTGTACTTTTCACGACTGATAGGTTTGACTAAATAATCTGACACTTCCTGTATACTCTTTGCTTGAATAAAATCATCTGGGTTATTTGACGACGTAACTACATAGATTATTATTTTTTTTTCAATTTTAGACTTTAGTTCAACATATTTTTTTAAAAATTGCCAACCATTCATCACCGGCATATTAATATCAAGAAATATAATATCCGGAAATTTATCTTGATTATCGACGTTAGAATATAAAAAATCTATCGCATCTTTTCCATCAGAAAAAATAAGTGTTTGATTAACAGATTCAAATGATTTAATAAATTTTTTAGCGATAAACTGAAAAATAGAATCATCATCTATAATTGCTATTATTAATTTGTTATCCATACTATAATTTTTAAAATATAATTTTAAATTTTGTTCCAACATCAACAGTACTTTCTACTGCTATCGTCCCACCCATTCCTTCAACTTGAGCTTTAGTGAGAAACAGCCCTACCCCTTTTGCATCAGGATGCTTATGGAACACTTTGTTAAACCCAAAGATATCCTTTCCATGTTCCTTTAAGTCAATTCCTAATCCATTGTCACTGACTGTAAGTACAATCTCATCATTAATGATATGCGTTTGAAAATGAATTTTGGGACTTCTTACAGGTGAACTATATTTTAAAGCATTGCTCAGAAGATTTTGAATTATACTTTCTAAATACATCGCTGAATATTCTATGCTTGGTGCCTTTGAAAAATCACTAGTAATTAGGCCCTCAGATCTAATAATTTCACCCTGAAAAGATGCGACTGCATTTAAAAAATAGGTCTTGAATACTAAGTTTTGTTTTTCTTTTTTTGAATCATTTTTAACAGAGATACCAGTTAACAAATCATTTAATGTAGTCGTTAAATTAGTAACTGTTATTTCAAATTTTTCTAATAATAGATCTTTAGTTGTGGCGTCTTCTTCCTCTTTGTAAATAGTTATAAGAGATTGTAAATTACTAACGGGAGCTCTAAAGTTGTGAGAGACCACGTAGGCAAACTCCTCTAACTGCTTGTTTTGTTTCACTAAGTTTTTTGTACGCGTTAAAATTCTTTTTTCAAGGCTATTGTTCATTAAAACAACTTTACTTTCAGCCTCTTTTCTTTCATCGTCAATTTTATTTAGACTCTCTTTAGTAAAGTAGGCTATAAATAGGGTAATTAAAATAAAGGAAGCTTGTAATAATACATTTGCAGAAGCTTCGTTTATTTCATCCGTTTTAGAAATTTCTATTCTAAAATAACCTAATGCTAAGACCGAGAATAATATTACAGGAAATAAAGACCGACTAATTTTATGTCCTATTTTAGAACCAATAAATATTGCAACAAAACCCAAATGAGGTTGAACCGCTGCAATCATTATAGAGAGTAGTGCAAGAATAAAACCATCATAAATCGAAAAGTTACTAAAGAAATAGAGGTCTTCTAAACTTGGGATGTTATCTGATAAACTTAAGATTGTAAGAAATGCAATTAGTGTAACTAAGTGCAAAGCAGCTTGTGCTGTTTGATTAAAAAATTTAGTTTTTGATAAGATGCCCAAAAATGATAAACCGATTACTATATAGCAGAACACACTTGCTAGGCAGGGTTTTATATTCGTATACCTTTCAATTATTAGATTATCGAAAATCGGATTAAGGTATATTGAATTGAGAATATCTGAGTCGAGATGCATCAGATAGAATAAATTGAGAAGACCGTTTATAATTAGTAGGATTGAGCAATATTTAATAAACCTCCTGTTTTTTTGGTTTATTAAAAAATGCAATGAAAAACAAGATAGTATTAAATTTATCGAAGAGTTTAATTGAATTGGTATGGACCATGGGTAAGGTAAAAATGAATAATAGTTTAATTTGAACATAAAGCCAATAAACATAAGTACTCCAATTGCCCCAATTGCTTTACTGAGAATTTCTAATCTTTTTTTATTTTGTAAATCCATTTGTAAATCCATTTGTTTATCTAATTTACAATAAAAGAAAACACTTGTTAAAACGCAAATATACTTTAAAATATTCACTTGGATGAATTTTAATTGCCAAGACACTAAATTTTAGGAGTTGTTTAGCGTGATCAAAGTCAGGTATAAATTAAAAGCCACTTATTATATCAAAAAAAGCACTAAAAATTTGTTCGTATAATCGCATATTTATCTACCCAATTGTTAATGTAAAGAGTACTTAAAATTAATAGAAAGTACACTTTCAAAATTTATAATAGTGCTTATTGTGTATGTTTTTTATTTTTTTTAAATTAGAATGTAGCTTGTTTAATAAAATGAATCTAAGACATCAATTTTACTTTGAAACACAAAGTCGAGTGAGATCATTTTGGTGAAAGTTTTGATCTATGTTTTTAAATGCGTGATGATGTAGGTAGAGCTATAAAAAAATTCCTATCAATAGAATAAAAGTTCGTAATGTAGATGCCCTGAATTAATAACCTTTTTACTGTAATTTCAAATTTGGATAGGGCATAGGTGAGAATCAACCCTGTAAAAAAAAATGATGATGGAAGCCGAAGTACAAAGTGTTCCAGAATTTTTTTGTATCAGGTAGTAGTAGTAGTAGTAGTAGTAGATTCATGCTAAAAATAACTGTAGAGCCGTTTTGTTTCAAAGGAATAGAATGCCCTTGTTATGGAGTAGAATTTATTTAATGTCAATTTTCTTTTGAAGAAATAGGGAATCGATATACCGCTTCGACTTTCAAAAAAGCACTATAATCTAATTCAGAATTTAATTTAGTTCTGTTGTTCCCAAATTTAAAAGGAGTAATTGATAAATCAATTTTATCAGTAATTGCATATACATCATAACTGTTTGTAGAATATCCAATTTTTAAACGCAAAAGGAGATTTTTTTCAAGTGAATTATTTTGGATGTAGGATGAAAACTCCAAAGAATTGTTTTCTGAATAAGTTTTTAGGGAGTTTTCGTTGTGAATTTTAAATGTTTCAGAATTTCCCTTGTAGTCAATTCCCAGTTTCGTTTTATTGGAAGCAGCAAAATTTATATCAAAAAGCCCCGGCAGTAAAGCACTAATTTCAAAACGAGAATCAGGGCTGATGTAATAGATGCCTAATAAGGGAGTAATGTAAAATCCAAAGGCTTCATTTCCAGTATATACTCCAAATTTATAATTGAAGTTTTTACGTTTTTTATAAGTCCAGACCGCAATTCCACCCATATAGATATCATTGGAGCTTAGGTTTTTATAATCAGAAGACAGAATTGGAAGTAAGACATAAATTCCAGTCCAATATTTAGAATGTTCAGTAGTGAAACCTAATTTAAGACGGGTGTAATACAATTTACTAAAATTAGCATCAGGGAATAATTGTAATTTTTTAGTATTAAAATCAAACCCAGTGATAAGAGCTGTTTTTTCATTTAAAACAATTGGTAAAAGTACTCTAGTATCAAAAATGGAAATAGAAGTACTTTCCTTACTATTTTGAAAAGAAGTGTCTCCTGTTTTAGAATAGCTTATGTTAATAAGATCTGCATATTCTTGCGAATGACTTATTAGTGGAGATATAAAAAAAAGTAAAAGAAGTAACTTGTTTATCATTACATAAAAGTAACCTTTTTTTATTTATATGAAAAAGTTTATTTTAAATGGATATATCTTTTTAGTTTTAAGTAACAGGATTCATATTAAGTAGTTATGGTATTAGAAATAGTTTGATAAGGTATGAAGCTTTGACCCGAATTCTGCTAGGAGATTTGGCTTCTGGAAATTATTTCGTTTGCCTATATTACATCAAAAAAATGGAGTTATACGTTTTATAAATAGGATACGGTAGCTACTAAGATAGCTTTCAAGTTACTTTAAAATTTATTTTTAAGTACAGTTGATGAAAAAGCAGTATCATTTTGTCATGCGTACAATTAATACACATTACGCTGAAGTTTAAGATCAATTTTTCTGGAGGAATGTCTTCCAATGTCAGTTCAGGACTAAAAGCAACTGCTGCTATTCCCACATTGAAAGAGTTGACCGATAAATACAGTAAGATAATTGAGGAAAAAGTGACCCCTTTTATTTTAGAGGCTATCCCGGGTATAACAATGACTACTTATGTATTATGTGGCGCAATAGTGGGGAAAGATCGCTCAAAAGGAGTGATAAATAAGAAGAACAAAGTTTTCAGTTACTAAAATAAGTTTGTTATTGTTGAAGCTATGATAGCAGCAAATCTTGTGGTTAATTTTTCGCGGTCGATTACGGTCATTGCCGAAAGAGCGATGGCTCAAATTCCGTTTTCTAATCAAGCAAATAGCTGGAGCGCATAGAGAATTAGATTAAATGACAGTATGAATATGTAAACGTTATTTTATTTTAATTCCCTAATTGCTTTATATTGAAATAATTGCTTAATTTAGTATAGTTATAAATGGTATTTTAAAATAGTAATTCAGCTGCAGCAACTTGATTGTCCTTTCCATTAATATTGGTTAACGTAGCTTGTAAAGACAAGGTATTATCAAGAAAAAAATTAAAATAACAAAAGAAAATGTTCACGAGAGACTTCATCGTGAGCCTTACTTTACCCATCCCAGATTAAAGTTTATTCCTAATATTGTGGTAAACCTGATTAGCTTCGTAGTTTCTTTTGTAGTGGTTGTGTGTTTGCTGTTCTTAATAGTTCGTTATTTGATTAATAAATTTTATCATTTAAATTAAGTACTAATTCCACTATAAAAAAGGAGCTCTAAAAAGTTCTCAATACACTGTGCCTTTATAGACTTATCTCTGGTGCATAAGAATCTCGATACGTGAGGTTCATTTGGCGGTTAACTTTATGTTTTTCAGTTTGTTAACTGTGTTTGGGGTTCAGGTATAGCGTGTCGGGCATAACAGATCTGTCATAACACCACCAAAAAACCTATAATTATAAGGCTTTGTTTACAATTAAATATTAATTTAGGAGAAACTAATTTTATATGTTGCGTAACTCTATTTTTATTTTATTGCTTTTGTTTTCGATTGTATCTTGCCAAAAAGACACTAAAGCAGTTGCTGCTAGTGCTAAAAACAATAAAAGCAAACGTAACATCCAAGCCCAAAAATACTCAGAACAGGGCGATTCATTTAATAGAGACAATAAAGGCGATAGTGCTTTCTATTATTATAACAAGTCTAACGAATTATTTGAAATTGAGGGGAACAGTCCTTACATGGCCTATAATCTACTTGGAATGGCACATATCCAGCAGACCTATGGAGATTATTATAGTAGTGAAGAAACCTTGACGGAGGCCTTACCTTATATAAATAATGATTTGCAATATCAAATGGCCGCAAATAATTTATTTGGCATTGCAGCAGAAGAATTGATGAATTACGATGACGCTATTGTCTACTTTACCACAATTTTAAAAACAGCAAACGATTCCATATCTAAAGCAACAGCGTACAATAACATTGCTACGGTTTATACGGAACAAAAAAAGTATGAAAAGGCTATTGCTCTTTTAAAGCCCATTTTAAAATCGGATGTTTTAGATACACTACAGAATAAAAAAGCCAGAATTATTGACAATCTGGGATTTGCTTATTATAAGGACAATCAAATACAAAAGGGATTAGCATTAATGAATCAGGGATTAGCAATCAGAACTAAAATTAATGATTCCTATGGTAGTATTACAAGCTATTTGCATTTGGCCGATTTTTATAAAAACAGAAACTATCAAAAATCGAAGGAGAATGCGTTACAGGCTTATAAAGCAGCCACAAAACATCAAAGTATTGATGAACGACTAGAGGCATTAGAATTCTTAATGTCTTACAATCCGGAAAGTGGAGTAAATGATTATGCTACTATGTTCATAAGTCTTAACGATAGTATTAAAACAGTACGCAATAATGCCAAAAATCAGTTTGCTAAAATTAAGTATGATTCCAGAATGGCTACTTTAGAAAATGTTAAATACAAAGGACAAAGAGCAGAAACTTTACTCCAACTAGAAACACAAAAAAGCCAGAAGTATCTCTTAGTATTTGGATTCCTTCTTTTACTGGCAACTATAGGGTATTTGATTAATTATTATAGAAATAGAAACCGCCAAGAACGCTTAGAAGCGAGTTACAATACCGAAACCCGAATTTCTAAAGAACTCCATGATGAACTCGCTAACGATGTTTTTTATACAATGACTTTTGCCGAAACTCAAGATTTACAAAATCCGGTAAAAAAGGAAACGCTGTTAGATAATCTTGATAAAATATATATTAGAACACGAAATTTCTCTAGAGAGAATAGTAGTATAGAAACGGGAGAAAGTTTTGAACAGAATTTAAAACAAATGCTAAGTAGCTATAAAAGAGACAGCACCGAAGTCATTATTAAAAACGGAAATCCAATAGATTGGTCAAAAGTTCAAACTGAGAAAAAGATAGCGCTACAAAGGGTATTGCAAGAACTTATGGTCAATATGAAAAAATACAGTCAAGCCAGTTTTGTGGTAATTGGGTTTGATTGCGATCAAAAAAATCTGAAAATTGACTATTCAGACAATGGGGTAGGCTTCTCGGAAAAGCTAATTTTAAAAAATGGTTTAAAAAATGCAGAAAACCGTATTCAGGCAGTCAACGGAATACTCACTTTTGACTCTCAAATTAATAAAGGTTTTAAAGCGAAAATTGTAGTTTCAAAATAGCAGAAAGTAGTTTTGTGATTTTTTTGATTGTAGATGTCATAGTTTTGATGCAACTCAAATTATCGTCGTTTAAAACCGTTGTTTCGCTTATAGTAACTTCGATGAAATAAAATAACAAAAGATTAAAAAGGAATACAAAACAAAATAGTTGTCTTTGGGATATATAAAAAAAGAGCAATTATGGGAGCTTTAGGATTAAGAGACAATCTGTTACAGTACATCAATCAAGCCGATGAACGTCTTTTGAAAGTGGTAAAAGCGGTAATGGAAAGTTACTGGGAAGAGGAAGTTGTGGCTTATTCAGTCGATGGAAAACCACTAACAAAAATTGCTTATAAAGAGGAATTGAAAGAAGCAATAGCCGAAATAGAAAGTGGTGAGTTTACTACTCAAGAAGATTTAGAAAAAGAATCAGAAAACTGGTAATGGATATATCAAAAGTAATTTGGACGAATAAATCGAAAGAGCAATTAAAAATAATTTACAACCACTACAAAGTAGTCTCGCCACAAGGAGCAAAAAATAGTAAAGATTCTATTTTAAAGGCAGGAAGAGAGTTGGTTTTTGCCGAACAATACCAACAAGATGAAATAGAACTAGAATTTAGGAGAATTATTGTCAGATATTACAAGTTGATTTACACTGTAGAAGAATATATAATTTGGATTTTACGGATTTTTGACTGTAGAAAAGATCCTAAAAGTCGAGTAACTGAGAAATAGAATTTACCGCTCAAAATTAGCATTTTACTTATGTATAAAAAAAAGAAATTTGCCTATTAAATTGCTTTATTTCACATATATTTTTTTGCCACAGATTCACAGATTTTAAAAAAAAAATAACTTTTTAATCTGTGAATCTGTGGCAATTATTTTACATATACTATTGGGATCTGCGCTTTGTGAAGTCTCCCGACTTCGTAAGAGTTTGCCGATCGGTTTGAATTCCAAAGGATTCTTTGAAAGAACAAAGGTTCAAGATTTTCCAATACTTGGAAAAGCATTTTACTTATGTATAAAAAAGGGAATTGCCTATTAAATTGCCTTAATTCACATACATTTTTATGACTATCCGCTTTG
>NZ_AJXL01000078.1 GCF_000264055.1 Flavobacterium sp. ACAM 123
CTTTAATCTTATTTTATTGACAATCAGTAGAATATATTTTTGTCATGTACTAAAAAAAGAAGTATTAAAAAATAAAGCAAGTAATAAAGATGAAGAATTTACAATTAATTTACTGGAAGATATAAATACAACATCAACAAGAAGTTATTCAAGTGAAGAAGAAGCTTACAAAACTTTGGAAGAAGTAATTATTAAGCACGAAAAATTAATCTTATCGCAAGAATGGAGTTCTGAAGAAAAATATGCATTAGGTGCTGTGTCAGTTGCAAAACATTCAGTCCAATTCTGGAAAAATTATGATTTTTCAATTTTCGGTGACTCTAAATTATCAAAAAGCTATTCAGCAAAATCTGATGATCCAAGAAGTTCAATTATAGTTGGTGCTGATGTTGCAGGTTATGTCGTTGGTGGTGTTGTTGGTGGTGTAGCAGGTTTGGCTGTTGGTCCTGTTACTTTAGGAGCAGGAACTGTTGCAGGTGTTTTAGGAGGTAAAGCTGTTGGGGCTTGGGCTGGTTCTGCAGCTGCGGCGACTGCAATAGCAATATATGACGCTTGGAGTGATTTTTTTAACTAAAATAGAAATATGAAAAAGAAGTATTAATTTTATTATTCCTGTATTTAATTGGAGCATCATTAATTATATCATTATATCTTTTTGATATTGAAAATAGTATTTTATATCACTCTATTTTCTTTTTTATAGTTTCTTTCATTAATTTACAATCAATCCGTGTGTACGAAGAAAAAAATAAAATTTTAAAATTTATATTATTTTCTATTGTTCCACTTTTAATATATATAGTTTTAATTTTGACATATGGTAATAAGCATTTTTTACAATATAAAAACTTGATATCAATACCTGTTATTTTTAGCTTATTCCAGGTTTTTAAGTTTGTTAAATTTGGAAAGAGAAAAAAACAAAATGTTCCGAATTAAGAACGTGGCATAACACCGTATAAAAAAAATTGCTAGTAAAAGCCAACTTCAGATACACATAAGTCTTTAATTGACATATTGGAAGATGATATAAATCAAGGAAATGAAGAAGTCGCAGAATACATACAAGAAATAGTAACTTCTGAAGAAGATAAAATATTGAGGTATTTTAATTGAAACTCTGATGGCACATATATTTTGGAAACAAACGGCCAGCATTCAATAAAATAGTAAAAATCCCGAACAAAAATTTACCAAAACGAGAGTTTAATGTAGAAAATATTGAAATGAAAGAATAAGTCCATCAGCCAACAGCCATTTTGAACTAGCTGGAGTTTAGTGGAATTAACGTCTCGCATCAAGTTTGGTTCAGCCGAAAAATAAGTAATTACGCGCCACATACCTTTGTGAAATAGCCATAAGTAGACGATAAAAGGAAAAAAATATCCAAAAATTTTTACATTAACTATTAATGTAGTTACTTTGTAATAACACAAAACAATGAATTATGGAAACCGCGATAATAAAAATTGGCAATTCAAAAGGTTTACGTTTAAGCAAAACCATTTTAGAGAAATATAATATTTAGGACAAAGTAGAAATCATACTTGAAGAGGGACGGATAATTATTAAACCAGTCGAAGTACCATGACAAAATTGGGAAACAGCATTTGAAAAAATGAGCAAAGAAGGGGATGATAAAATGTTAATGAGCGACGTTTTTAATTATGTAACTTTTTAATAACTGGCAAGATTAATTATTATGAAAAATATATTATTTATATTTATAGTTCTCCTTTTTAGCAGATGCACGGAACAAGGTGAAGACAGAAAATACAATTACACTATTACCAATAATTCAGGTGTAATAATAGAAATGATTCCTTATTTTAGTGGGAAGAAAGATGTAAAGTACAAAATAACAATAAATAATGATGAGAAATTTAATAAAGTATACACAGATCAGCCTCCATATACAGGAGGACTGGTAATGGATGCTATACTTTTTTCAGGTTCCAATCAAAATAATTTAACTCATATTGAAATTACTTTTAATAATTATAAGAAAATAATTTATCAAGGATGCACAGAAACGAATCAATGTTTTAATCAACCTAGAAATATTTTTAATCCAATATTTAGTGATGAACGAACAGAAACTTACATAATTAGTCTTGAAGATTATCAAAATGCAATTGACTGTGGTGGTAATTGTAATTAAACAAGAAGGCTGAAAACAAATTTTAAATGTAAAAGCGGAATTTAGAAAATTTTTTAAAAGGATTCTCTAAATATACGCTTTTTTCAAAACACGAAACTAGAAAAAACGCCCGATCTGCCAACAGCCATTTTGATATAGCTGGAATTTAGTGGAATTATCGTTTCGCATCAAGTTTGAGTAAGCCGAAAAATAAGTAATTACGCGCCACATACCTTTGTGAAATAGCCATAAGTAGACGACAAAAGGAAAAAAATATCCAAAAATTTTTATATTAACTATTAATGTAGTTACTTTGTAATAACATAAAACAATAAATTATGGAAACTGCAATAATAAAAATTGGAAATTCAAAAGGGTTACGTTTAAGCAAAACCATTTTAGAGAAATATAATATTAAGGACAAAGTAGAAATCATACTTGAAGAGGGACAGATAATTATTAAACCAGTCGAAGTACCAAGACAAAATTGGGAAACAGCATTTGAAAAAATGAGCAAAGAAGGGGATGATAAAATGTTAATGAACGACGTTTTTAATGATGAAAATTTCGAAGAATGGAATTAGCGCAATATTCAATAGTTTTAGTAAACCTTGATCCCACATTAGGAAGCGAAATACAAAAAACGAGGCCTTGCGTAATCGTTTCTCCAAATGAAATGAATAAACATTTAAACACTATTATTATTGCTCCCATGACTTCAAGTATAAAAGTGTATCCAACGAGAATTCCTGTAAATCATAATGAAAAAAAAGGAATGATAGCAATAGACCAAATTAGAACAGTAGAAAAAAAAAGAATTATAAACGTGCTAGGCAAATTAAACACTACAGAAATTAAAAGGACTAAAGTAATTATAAAGGAAACCTTTGTGGATTAAAGAAGTATTGTAGCCAACAGGTAAAGATTCGTTAAGCTTGAAAAGCCAACAATCAACCCGCGGTTGAACGGAACCGTTTGATAGTCTGTTCTTAAGGGGATGTCGTTATTGAAGCTTTGATAATTCAAGAGGATTTAGTATCCTCTTTTTTTTGTCGTATAATGAGAGTGGTTTTTATCTTTATTTTCTTCACATTTCCTCATAAAATACCTTACCCACAAAGCTAACTTTCACAGGAACTTGCACTTTGGCTATCGCCAAGATACCAAGCAGGCGGACCGCGCTGGTCAAAAACGGCTATTCTATGCAAATTGCCTGTTTTGCAACAAGGACATTTGGGTAAAAAAGTCTTCTTCTCTACTTTTTCCAGTACCTTCACCTTTAGTTTTTCTTGTATAACCTGTAATTTCTCCCGTTTTCAAGTGATACTTAAAAAACCATAATGCCGTATTTTTACAAAACGTTTGGGCAAAATATGCAACACAAAGTCAAAACGTTAGCGTTAACTTTTTCGTAAAAAATGAAAATTTTTAAATTTAATACCAATTATTGGTATCTTTGAAAAAAAATTATGGCACGTAATACATCGATATTATTAGGAGACTATTTTGAAAATTTTATTAATGAACAAATTTCTACAGGAAAGTATAGTTCAGTAAGTGAAGTTGTTAGAACTGCTTTGAGAGTTTTTGAGCAAGAAGAAAATAAAACAAAATCTCTTATCAATGAATTAAAAATTGGAGAAAAGAGTAGTAAAATTAGAAATTTTGACCGCGATATAAATCTAGAAACGCTAAAAGCTAATTTTCAAAAATAATGTCAGCGTATATAATTAGTGAAAAGGCGTTAGAAGATATTAACAACATTTGGATTTATACGGCAGAAAATTGGTCTGTTGAACAAGCAGATAGATATTATAACTTAATTATTGACGAAATTGAATATATCGTAGCTAATTTTGAGATGGCTCGTGACTCCGAAAACATTAGAAAATCATATAAATATTCAAAAGTAAAATCACATTTAATTTTCTTCAAAAAAGATAAGAAAAATGAAATTGAAGTCGTTAGAGTTTTATACGAAAGAATGGATATTGAAAATAGATTAGCGGAGTAAAAAAAGCTACTGGGTAACAGCCTTTCCTAAATACATTGCATGCCCCAGCTCGGATATATCTCCACAATTATCCTTTGATAGCGCGGAATTGCATTCCGTGCCCGTAAACTAAATAAAAAAAATTAGATGTGCGTTGCATCATTAAAGATGAACAACAAAGACGCGCTTGATAGTAATAAATCTATGTGTCAGCTAATACATACTCAAAAATAAAAGCCACGGATGACACTGATATAAACGGATTTTTCGTAATTCTAATCAGTGATAATGCGTTAAAATTCGTTTCATCCGTTGGCCAACTTTTAAAGTTGCATAACTCCTAGAGTAGTTAAAATTGAAAATAAGGCTTTTCAATCTACTTTGGCCACAGCCATAAAAACAGCATTCTAAACATCCATTTGCGAAAGGGCAATTAATACAATAGAAACTAATGCCAATGCAAGACCCACATAGTTTCGCTTACTCATTTTTTCTTTAAAAACGAGAATGCCCAAAAGACTTCCCAAAATAATAACACCCATATTCATTGCTGCAAAAACAGTCGAAGGATTATCGGCAAAAGCTTGATGCGCTTTTAGATAAAACAGGATGTTACCAAAGTTAAAAGCACCTACCAATCCGCCAAAAAGAATATTGATGGGGGTTAATCTTGTTTTTCGTACCATAACGTCATACAAAATGGCCACAATCATTAGCGTTAGGGCTATTGCGAAAATCACAAATAACGAACTCGTAAATGGAAGGCTGGTGTATAGAGCGATTTGTTTAAAAAGGATGTCTATGACTCCAAATCCAGCTAGAACTGCAGCAGGATACATCCATTTATTATTGGTGTTAGTGGCCGGTTTTGAAAGAATCAGCAATAGGGCAGGAAAGCCTATTAAAAAGGCTGTAATCTTTAACAGATTGAAATCTTCGTTAAAAATTAGCCAGGCTGCAAGCAGTGGTATGAATAACGCAAGCCTCTGGGCCGCATCTGTCTTCACGATTCCCATATGTTTTATGGAGGCAGCTAAAAATATAAATATGGAAGGTAGCAAAATTCCCAGCGTAATATAAATAGACCATGGCGCAGTGCGATCTATAGCGTTTAAGTCCGGACTGAAGGTAAAGAAACACAATACTAATGCAAAGAGATAATTCCAGCTGACAATTTGGATAACGCTGATGTTGTAGTTGCGAGATACTTTAAAAATAACTCCAACAGTAACGCTACATAAAATGCTTAAAATAAGGAATAACATGGGTGGTAATTTTATATTATAGAATTTGAAACAAAAAACTCCAGCCAAAGCTAGAGTTTTAAATATAGTCAGGATGGAGTTTTATGCTTCTTCCATGGAATGATATACGTTCATCACGTCATCATCTTCTTCCATTTTTTCAATCAATTTTTCTACATCGGCCATTTCATCTTCTGTTAGTTTTTTAGTGATTTGAGGAATTCTTTCAAAGCCAGACGAAAGGATCTCTAAATTGCGATTTTCAAGTTCCTTTTGGATAGTTCCAAAACTAGTAAAAGCCCCATAAATTAATATCCCGTCTTCATCTTCAAAAACCTCTTCAGCACCAAAATCAATTAACTCTAGTTCTAATTCTTCTGGGTCAAGACCGTCGGCCGGAATGCGGAAGTTACAGGTGTGGTCAAACATAAATTCAACAGAGCCTTGTGTTCCTAATGTCCCGTTGCATTTATTGAAATAACTTCTAACATTGGCAACAGTTCTATTGTTATTGTCGGTAGCCGTTTCAATTAAAAGTGCAATCCCATGAGGGGCATAACCTTCAAACAAAACTGCTTTATAATCAGCGGTATCTTTATCCGTTGCTTTTTTTATGGCGCGTTCTACATTTTCTTTTGGCATATTGGCTGCCTTTGAATTCTGGATAACGGCTCTTAATCGCGAATTGGCATCAGGATTGGGTCCACCTTCCTTTACGGCCATTACGATGTCTTTTCCAATTCTTGTAAATGCTTTAGCCATTGCTGACCAACGTTTCATTTTTCTTCCTTTTCTGAATTCAAACGCTCTTCCCATTTCTTATTTATTATAATTTACTACAAAAATACAGTTATTCCTTATTTATACCAAAACCCTGTTCTTTTCTTTTTATTAAATTAGGTCGAAATTCCCCTTCCATTATTTTTTTGCTACATTAAAATCATCAATTATCAATATCGCTTCCTTTAAGTAGTGGTTTTTTTTAAGACTTCCAAATGAAATTTATTGTTTGCTTTGTCCAATGGATTAACGGTCAACAGATAATTATTGAGCAACAAATTAATACTTTTTGTGTCGAGCTCCTTAATTTCCTCCCATCTCCTCCTGATTTCAGACTGACTTTTAATTGCGGAGTCCATATTCACTAGTTGTGCTAATTTTGGCGTATCGATTAAATCGTTAATTTCTTTATTGAATTCTTTCGTTTTATTGAAATACGAATTAGAATCAATCCTGTCAGTGCTTCTTTTTGCGATTTTTGCCATGGCGCTATTTTTCATGTGGCGTTTAAAAATTAGAGGAGTTGCAATACAATCGTTTTTAAAAGCAGTGGCGTTGTTTTTCTCTTTAGGATAAATACTTTCATAAATTTCTGGAACCATCACATTGGGAACAATTCCCGTTGCTTGGTTGCTTTTTCCGGTAACTCGATAAAATTTATTAATGCTGACTTTTACAAAGTTTTCGACATCATTAGGTTCTAATGACATTATGGATTGCATGGTCGCCTTACTTACAGTTGCGCTTCCCAACAGCAGCGCCCGATTGTAGTCTTGTAATGCGGAAGCAAAAAACTCACTTGCTGAAGCAGAATTCTCGTTTATCAGTATCACTAACGGATTATTGTAAGTCACTCCAGGATAAGGGTCATGTATAATAGTTTGCACGTTTTTGTTATTCAATATAATAGAGATAGGGTCATAATCGATAAACATCCTTGCTAATTTTATAGCCTCTTCGATTGACCCGCCACCGTTGTCCATTAAATCAATAATAATGCCTTGCATGGAATTTTTCAGAAGTTTCAATACTTCTAGTGCAGCATCCTCAGCACAGCCTTTGACGCTGTTTCCTTCAAAATCAGCATAGAAACTTGGGATTTTAACATAGCCGTATCTTCGTTTTTTATGGTCGACTATAAAACTGTAAACCGTATTTCCCTCGTCTTTTAAGAGTTTTTTTTCCACAACTAATTCAAAATATTTACTGGAGCTTCTTCTTAATGTCAGCATGATTTTTTTATTGGCATCCGAAAGAATCATATTCGAAATCGCTTCTACAGTGGCACAAGAAACCTGCAATGTTTGTTTTAGGTTGGAAATAGAAATGATTTGATCTCCTTTTTTTATTACTCCTGTTTGAAATGCAGGATCATTAGGACCGAGTGTGAGTACTATAATTTCATTGCGATCGTTCAAAGATACGTTCAACTCTAACGAAAGTTGCTCTTTTGACAAAGAAGACATAAAACTCGATTTGGAATCCATGTGAAAGTAAGCGGTATGTGGACCGAAATAACCGCAAAAATGATTGAATAAATTTTCTTCAAAATCGAATTTTTGCTGTAGAATCGAATTTATTTTACATATTTCATTTTCTATGATTCGTTTTTTTGAGGCTGATTCTAGTGCAGAAAACACAGTTATTACGGAGTCCAAATTACTGTTTTGGGAAACTATGTCATCCAGTATTTCATATTTTATTTTTTTTCTCCAGACTCTTTCGACTTGACTTTCTTCCAGATAAAATGGAAATACTTTTTTGTAAAACCGAATCGTATCTTTTTGTTGTAGTCGATTGTGTCAGTCTTCATCTTTTTTAATAAAGCTTTGTTTCGCAAAAGCCCTTCCTTGAATACAGCAACAATATCCGAGAGGAAAGAACAATCATTTCTAAGGATAAAGTCATCGAGGTTCAAACGGTATTTAAGGGAAAGTGATTCGTATTCTGATTTCAGGATAACAATTCTGGAGGGATCTAAGGCGTCAAGAAAGAAATTAAACACAAAAACCAATAAACTATCGTCTATTGGTTTTGGTTGCACAAGTTCGCTTCGAATAAGTGCATTTATTTTAGTCAGGAGTACACATCTTTGAGCATCATTTTGGGCAAATAGCGAAAATGCGGTCAGGATGAAGGCAAGTGAAATTTTTTTCATCACCACTTTCTGTGTTTCAAAAAAAGTTAAAAAGCAACTAAATTTTTTTGAAACATAAAGTTACGTAAAGCGCTGTATTTCAGCTAATTTTAGACATCTATTTAAATGAAAAATTAATGTAAGAATTAGGGAAAGATCAATAAAAAAAAACCGCTAACCTACTTATTTTTAAAAACACCCTGAGGACTGTTATTAAAAATAAGCGAATTAGCAGTTAAAGAATATATGTTATTTTATTTCTTGTAGAAAGGTAATTTTACCACTTTGGCAGGAACGTCATTTTTTCTGATACGGATATAGACTTCGTGATCCACTGCACTGTTAGCAACAGTCACGTAACCCAATCCAATTCCTTTGTTCATTGATGGAGACATAGTTCCTGAAGTTACAATCCCTATTGCAGCTCCAGTTCCGTCTACGATTTCATAATCATGTCTAGGTACTGCACGTTCTTGCATTTCAAAAGCAACTAATTTTCTGGTAACTCCCTCTTCTTTTTGTTTTTTTAAGTTCTCGGAGTTGGTAAATTCTTTAGTGAATTTAGTAATCCACCCCAATCCTGCCTCCAGTGGAGAAGTCGTGTCGTTAATATCATTACCATATAGACAGAGACCCATTTCTAGACGCAAGGTATCCCGTGCCGCTAAACCGATTGGTTTGATTCCGTGCGCCGCTCCAGCTTCAAAAACTTTATTCCAGATTTGTTCGGCGTCTGCATTTTTACAATAAATTTCAAAACCTCCTGAACCGGTGTAACCCGTAGCAGAGATAATAACATCGTCAAGCCCGGCAAAATCAGCTACTTCAAAATGATAGTATTTGATGGCAGCTAAATCAACAGAAGATAAAGCTTGCATCGCTTCAACGGCTTTAGGCCCTTGAATCGCCAATAATGAATAATCGTCTGAAACGTTTTTCATTTCTGCTTTCACGTCATTATGAGACGAAATCCAATCCCAATCTTTATCGATATTAGACGCATTGACAACTAGTAAATATTCCTCCTCTTTTAATTTGTAAATAAGCAAATCATCTACGATGCCGCCTTTATCGTTTGGTAAACAAGAATATTGCGCTTTGCCTACGGTCAATGTTGCTGCATCATTAGAAGTCACTTTTTGAATTAATGTCAGGGCATTTGGTCCTGAAATAAAGAATTCCCCCATGTGTGAAACATCGAAAACACCCACTGCATTACGAACCGTTTCATGTTCTGTATTTACTCCTTCATATAAAATAGGCATATTGTACCCAGCAAACGGAAGCATTTTTGCTCCCAAACTCTCGTGTATGTGCGTCAGCGCAGTATTTTTCATGGTGATTTTGATATAAAATTTTAAGTGGCTAATTTATTGATTTTTTATGAAGTGGCAAAGTCATAGAGAAATTGATTCAAACGTTTTCGCATTCCAGCAGTGATAAAAGAAATAGCTTTTGCTGCATTGAGCCTGATTTTTCGTAGGAGCTAATTCCAGCTATCCATTTCAAGTCCTCGCCTCGCCAAAAATGGCTCGACTGTGGGCTTTCCATTTCTATCTGGGCTAGGGCATTTGTTTGCTCAATTCTATTTGTTTTAACGATTCACTTTGCTGCAAGAAAGAAAGGAATTATTTTCGTTTTGACCTTTGTCAAAGTTTTTATCGGGTTGATAATAACTTTGACAAAGAGCGTAAACGGTAAGGTTTAATTGATATTAATATTTTGCAGGTTCTCCCACTTTAGGCAGTGACTGTTTTATAAAGCTTCTAATATCCTCATTAGCAGTTTCTAGATCTTGTTTTCTTAAATACATCATGTGCCCACTTCGGTAGCCTTTCCAGCTTATTCGATCTTTTAGGTTACCGCTGGGATCCATTTGCCATAAATTGTATTTTGCATTAAAATAATCACAAGCCCCATCGTAATATCCGGACTGAACCATGACATTCAAATAAGGATTTTGTGCCATAGCCTGACGTAGATTTTCACCGGTTGCATCATTAGAGTTATCCCAAGGACGCACGGGACCAAACATATTGTATTTAAAATCTGTTTTATAATTCAAATTATTGCGAATATACATATTGATCGCTGGAGTAA
The DNA here is from genome assembly GCF_000264055.1 of Flavobacterium sp. ACAM 123. Classification (GTDB taxonomy): domain Bacteria; phylum Bacteroidota; class Bacteroidia; order Flavobacteriales; family Flavobacteriaceae; genus Flavobacterium. The sequence continues at coordinate 10,395 of NZ_AJXL01000078.1, forward strand.
AAGAATGAAGCCAAGAGGTCAATTCAGCATTAAAATCAGGACTATCACCTGCGTTCTTGCGGTCAATCCCTTTGTAGCGGGAATCTAATCTTCCCACAGTAAATCCCTGGTCACGTAGCAATTCTTTCCAGAAATAATTATAAGGAACATCTAGGTTGTTTTGCATCACTACCTTTTCTGAAATCCCAGAATAGCGAGCTATTTTAGCAGCCATTTCTTTTCTTTTACTTTCGTCAAGAGAGCCACCTTTGCTTAATGCTGGAAGAAGTTCATTAATAGTAAAGTCTTCCACTTCGGGTAAGATATCCATCAAATCTTTATTTTGTAAATCAGGAGGAAGCATTTTATGGTACCATGCTGTAGCTGCAAAATAAGGTAATTTAAGTGCCCCATCGGCTGCCACTCCACGGGCGATTCCTAATGTTGTTGGGGAAACTAATATGACTCCATTAAGGTACATCCATTTCTTGTTTTGTAATTCTAACGCCAAACCGGAAACACGAGTGGTACCGTAGCTTTCGCCGATAAGGTATTTAGGCGAAGCCCAACGGTTCGTGCGCGTTACAAAGCTACCAATCCAATTGGCTAAGTATTTAATATCTGCGTTGATACCAAAAAATTCAGTCTTTGGTATTTCTTTACTTGTTGCTCTGGAATAGGCAGTGTTAACAGGATTTACAAAAACGATATCAGCAACATCTAAAATAGAATAGGGGTTTTCTTTTATTCCATAAGGTTGTAATGGATATCCTTCATCATCTATATTCAATAAACTAGGACCTGTATAGGCAATATGCATCCAAACAGACGCAGAGCCAGGACCTCCATTGAAAGAAATTACTAAGGGACGCGAAGCACGATCTTTGACATCAGACCGTTCATAGTAGGTATAAAATAGTCCCGCAATTGCTTTACCATCTTCATCCCATACGGGCATGGTACCCGTTGTTGCTTTATAAGAGATTTTTTGCCCTTTTATAGTAGTTGTATGTTCAGTAACTACATTTTCATCGGGATTGAATACTAGGTTAGCGGGAGAAGGTTTTTCCTCTTTGGAAACCGCTTTTGAGGCTTTAGTTTCGGAAATGCTTTGTTGGGCATACGAATGACTTATAAACCCAATTAAGAGTAGTAAAAATAATGTTTTTTTCATGAGATGGTTCGTCTGTTTTTGATAGTAATTTTGGAAACACTAATGTATTGTTTTTTAAAATAATATTAAGTACTGTTTGAGCATATTTGTAAGAAATAATTTCAGTTTCAAATTAATTTCAGAATCAGTTGTGTCTTAGATTGGGAAAACGAGTTGAGGAAAAAAGAAAAATTGATTTTCCTACCTTATCTTAATTAAGTTCCAATAACATTGTTGTACAAAAATCTGATTTTGGTTCGCTATCTGATTATTGCGAGGAATAATGAAATAGGGCGCATTTGGGCACCAATAATTGTCAGATATAAATCGTATTTTTAAACAAAGAAATCCTAAGATGAATCCAATACATGTTGACCAAAAAGAAATTCTTAAACGCTACCGACCTATTGACAGCCAAACGCACAAAGGCATCCAAGGGCATGCGTTAATTATTGCGGGAAGTTATGGCAAAATTGGGGCGGCAGTCCTTGCTGCAAAGGGGGCTTTAAAAACAGGCTGCGGATTGGTTACTGCTTTTGTTCCTAAATGTGGATACCAAATTGTACAAATAGCCATTCCTGAAGTCATGGTTTTAACAGATCTGGAAAAAAAAAACCTCTCGGCGATTACATTCGAGATCGTGCCACAAGCCATCGCTATCGGTCCGGGAATCGGGCAGGAGGAACCAACGCAAAAAGCACTACATGAATTCCTAATAACCAATACTATTTCATTAGTAATAGACGCCGATGCTTTGAATATTTTGGCAAAAAATAGATCTTGGCTTACTTTGTTGCCGTCGAAAGCGATTCTGACCCCGCATCCCAAAGAACTAGAACGACTGATTGGGGAATGGGATTCAGAGGAAGAAAAGTTCGAGAAAACGATTGCCTTTTCGCTGCATTACGACGTGATTGTGGTTATGAAAGGAGCGCCAACACATATCATTGATGCCGAAACTGTATACCGAAATACTACAGGAAATGCAGCTTTGGCGACAGCCGGAAGCGGAGATGTCTTAACGGGAATAATTACAAGTTTAGTGGCACAAGCTTATGAGCCGCTAGATGCAGCTATTTTTGGTGTTTACCTGCACGGACTTACGGCGGATATCGCTTTACCTGAAACGGGAACTCAGTCCTTTATCGCTTCTGATATTATTTCGAATATAGGAAAGGCATATTTGACAATTACCGAGGCAAAATCCTAAAAATAAATTTAGATTTTCAATGTGTTGAATAAATCAATTAATGCCGTTTCTGAAGGTCGAGGTGCTTGGGAATTTACAATATTGCCATTTGGATCAATAAGAATGAATCTAGGAATTGCCGTAATACCATATGCTTGAATAAATTCGGAATCTAATGCTTTATCTGCCAATAATTGAATTCCTCCTAATTTCTTTTCGGTAACAAATTTGCTCCATTTGTCATGATCTTTTTCTGCATCAATTGAAATACTGACAAATACAATATTTTTATCTTTATATTGTTCTTCTACTTTTTGTAGGGATGGTATTTCCTGTCGGCAAGGCCCACACCATGTCGCCCAAATATCAATATAAACATATTTACCCTTTAGGCTTTCTAAGGACGTTTTTCCGCCTTTATGGTTTTCATAATCGAATTTCGGTGAGGGTTTACCCATTTCTACTGCTTTTGCATTGTTATAAAAAACAGTAAGGTTTTTAATTAATTCTGGGTCATTTGTAATTGAAATGTATGCGGTATAGCTATTTTTGTAGTTTGGATTTTCAGTAGTAATATCATAAATATTATTTTTAATCAACTGATTTTTAAGACTTTGACTTTTAAGTGCTTTTATATTTTGTATTTTTTTTGTTTCCGTATTTAAGCTCGTGCTGTTTTCCCTAAGATTTTCATTGAATCTATCTATTGCAATAAGCTTGTACTCATTTGAAAATAAATAATCAGTTTCATTATCTAAATCAATTGAATCGTCAAGCTTAGGAAATTGATCAGAAACTTTAATATCTCTCAAACCAGTTAAATATGAGCGGTAATTTTTATAATAAAACAAGTGTTTTTGCTCAAAGTAATAAATGTTTATAGCTTCTTTTTCTTGGTAATAGCTGTCAGAAAACTTTATTTTTTTGTAAAAAATAGTAATGGATTTTTTGATTTCAGTAAGCTTGTTTAGGAACTCAGTTTCATCCAATTTATATAGTTCTTTATCTGTAATTTGAGAAGTTATAATAGCTTTATTTGCAAGATATTGATTTTCTACGCTTCCTTTTCCACTATATTTTAGAGAGGAAAGAAATGTTTTGTCGTCAGCACTAAGACTTAGTTTTGTTCCCTTTGATAAATAAAGAGGTATCGTGTTTTTACCAGTTTCAAGACTATAAATCCCATCGTAGGCAATTGTTATGTTTTCTGCAAATGTGCCATCAGCATCTAACTTGATTTCTTTATCGAAAGATGCTCCTTTTATGGTGATTGTCCCGTTCTCCGTATTTGTAATCTGTCCTGAAATGGTTATTGTTTCCGCGGAAGTTGTGAAGGAAGAAAAAACTAAAATTAGCAAGAGGAAGATACTTTTTCGCATTGGTGGTTTTTTAAGGTTATTCGAATATAGTCTATTTCTTGTTATAAAATTGTTTTATTTGGAAATCAGTATTACAGAGTATCTCTTTGCAGTTAGCATTAATTAGACATTGCAGTAAAATCGAGAGAACTAATTTGTAAGTTTGTACCCTAGTAAATTCCGAATATGAATAACAACTTTAATCTACGAACTGTAAATGTAACGCGCTACATTAGCCCTTTGCGAGAAGGCGGTTCCTTGCCTGCTTTGGCGGAAGCCGATGATGATTTTAAATACGTCCTTAAATTTAAGGGAGCGGGTCATGGCGTGAAAGCTTTAATCGCCGAATTGATAGGAGGGGAGATTGCCCGTGTTTTAAAGTTACAGATTCCAGAGTTGGTATATGCAAATCTCGATGAAGCTTTTGGTCGCACGGAAGCCGATGAGGAAATCCAAGATTTATTGCAAGGCAGCCAAGGCCTGAATTTGGCTCTTCATTTCCTTTCAGGAGCTATTAATTTTGATCCTGTAGTTACTATTGTCAACCCTATACTGGCTTCTCAAATTGTATGGCTGGATGCTTTTATCACTAACGTAGATCGAACTTTCAGGAATACCAATATGTTGATCTGGCACAAAGAGCTATGGCTTATCGATCATGGCGCCAGTCTTTATTTTCATCATTCGTGGACGAATTGGGAGAAGCATGCCCAAAGCCCGTTTGCGCTTATTAAAGACCATGTTCTGTTGCCACAAGCTTCGATGTTGCAAGAAGCAGACACTTTATTCAAAACGATTTTGACGCCAGAAACACTGCAGGCGATAGTTGACCTTATTCCTGAGGAATGGCTGGACTGGCAAGATACGGACCAAAGCCCTGAGGCAGTTCGCGAAGTCTATCTTCAGTTTTTATCGATGCGCCTGAACCATTCTCAAATTTTCATTAAAGAAGCCCAAAATGCAAGAGAAACACTTATATGAGTACTCGGTAATCCGTGTTGTGCCTAGGGTAGAGCGTGAGGAGTTCCTCAATGTGGGAATCATTATTTTTTGCAAAAAAGCGAAGTTCATAAAGATGCTTTATACCATTGATGTGGGGAAGATGCAATTGTTTTCCGGCGATTTAGATTTGGAACAACTGCAGTTAAATTTGGCGTCTTTCCATAAAATTGCACACGGAACGAAGCAGGGCGGACCCATAGCGCAATTTGATATTCCATCACGTTTCCGTTGGTTAACCGCGCTTCGCAGCTCTGTGATTCAAACCTCAAGACCACACCCGGGATTATGTGATGATTTAGAACAAACAACACAACGACTTTTTGAAGATATGGTGTTGTAGTAAGTAAAGACAAACTATAGCGGTACATGAGGAAATAGCATGAATTGCCTCGCTAAAGTCTGATACGACCTTTCATTATTAAAGGTAAAATTAAATTTCAGGTCATTTCGTTTGGATTAACCACGACCACTTATTTTAGTATGTAAAAATTATGCTATTTTTTTTTCTTAAAACAATAAATTCCAAAGGCTGTTCTACGATTGAAATATGAACATCACCCACTGGAAAAGGCTCTTTTTCTCCGTTGTCAATATAACCGTGGCGTTTATACCAGGCGATTAGTTCTTCCCGAATCGAAATGACTGTCATTACAATTTTGCGTAGGCCTAATGCCTGAGCATGAATTTCTGCCTCTTGCAATAATTTTTTTCCAAGGCCGCTATTTTGCAATTCTGGTGAAACCGTCAGCATTCCTAAATACAATTGCTTTTCTTTTTCTACTAATAAAACACAGCCTATGATCCGGTCGTTCTCTGTAAACTTTAGCATCGTGTTTTTGCTATCCCTAATGATTTCCTCTAGTTCGGCTTCATTGGTTCGGCTACCTACTAATATGTTGGCTTCTGTTGTCCATCCTTTTTTGGAATATTCGCCGCGATATCCGGAGTTGATTAATTTATTTAAGCCTGAAACGTCTGCTGCTGTTGCTTTTGTAATCATAGTTTGATCTACTAAATTGTGATTTTGTATTTACAAATATAAACAAGAATGGCAACAAAAATCGATTTTGCTGCCGTTCTTGATTTCAAAGTATTTTCGAACACAAAACGGATACTTGTGCCAGAAGAGTTTTACAGTAGTATTATTTATTAAGTTGTTCTTTTAAAATAATATCCTCTGAATGTGAATATTCCGCAATGAGATTTCCTTTTTGGTCGATTAGCAAGGTATATGGATAACGAGATATACCATATTTATCCATAAAATTTTGTCCGTTGGCAACTAATTCAAAATTCGAATTCTCGAGGTCAAAACCTTTTCGTACATCACTTTCGGAACATTGAAAGATAATAATGGCTTTCACCGCATTTTTGTTTTCTAGTGCGTTTATTTGTTCGTCAAGCTCCTCAATTTCTTGTTTTTTAAAATGAAAATCAGTAGCCGAAAGTTCAAATCTTAGGATGACTATTTTTCCGTTCAGTTTAGAAAGTTCTATTTTCGTTCCGCTAAGCGTGGTTAAATTGAAATTTGGAAACGGCTCCATTGTGGATGTGTCAGAGTTTGTAGAAAGATTATTTTTACCATTTGGATTATTATTGTCGTACAAGTACCGTATCACATTTCCAGCTTTATCGATTTCTCGTTCCAAAAATAAATTTGGATTTTGTTGAACGAGAATTTCAAACTCTTTATTGGAAATTTTGAGTCCTGTTTCTTTATTAAAGATTTTGGTTATATCAAAATCCTTATCCACAGTAGATTTTTTCCAGTTTACACCAATAACTTTTTGCTGACTGTATATGGTGCAAGCAAAGAACAGTATGATAACTAGAATTATTTGTTGCCTGTTTTTCATCGATGTTGTTTTATATTTTTGTTAATATGTTTGGCGGATACTAGTTGTAGTTTTGTCTAGAAGTAGTTTTCACAGGCAAATGAGACTCATCTAGCGGTGGCATCTCACTTGCTGACAGAATCTAATTCAAATCAATTTCTAAAGTAGTTTGGATGCTTATCCGATAATTTTTAGAGTGTTGTAGTTCCTTTCATTTTGTACTAACTTTTTTGCGATCGGTAGCGATTTGGAAATAAATAAACGCTACTTGGATTTTTAAATTTTTACAATTCCATGTTTAAAATAGTTCTTCCTTTTAGCTTTCCATCGAGCATTAAATCAATTTTTTCAGATAATTCGTCTAAAGTTATTTCAGTAGCTATTGTATCCAAATTGTCTGGCTTCCAATCTTTAGCTAATTTATTCCACACCTGTTCTCTATCTTTCATAGGATAATTCTGTGAATCAATTCCGATTAAACTTAGACCTCTAAGAATAAAAGGAAAAACAGTTAAATCAATTTTTGGTGAGGCTACATTACCACAACAAGTTATGATTCCCATTGGTCTCGTCGATTTTAAGATGTTTTCTAGAATAACGCCTCCTACAGTATCTATACCTCCGGCAAAAGCAGGTTTTAAAAGCGGTTTATTGTCGAATGATTCAAACTCATTTCGCATGATAATAGTTTCAGCTCCTAGATTCATTAAATAATCACGTGCTGTTTCTTTTCCTGTAATTGCAGCAACTCTATATCCTAACTTCTTTAAAATAGCAACGCTTAAGGCACCCACACCTCCAGTGGCGCCTGAAACTACGATTTCTCCGTCCTCTGGTTTTATTGCTTCAATGAGTCTTAGTACAGACATTCCTGCGGTTAATCCTGCTGTTCCTAATATCATAGCCTCCTTCATGCTGAGGTTCTCGGGTAACTTAACAGCCCAATTTTCAGGTACACTAATATATTGGCCAAAGCCGCCGTCTGTGTTCATTCCCAAATCATAACTCGTAACAATCACTTTATCATCAGCCTTGAATTTTTTTGTTTTCGAAGACACGACTATACCAACGGCATCGATTCCTGGCGTATGTGGATATTTTCGGGTAACCCCTTTATTCCCACTTGCCGAAAGGGCATCCTTATAGTTTAGGGACGAGTAATGAACCTTAATCAATAAATCACCTTCGGGTAAATCACTTACTAATTTTGATTTTACTTCTCTAATATAAGTCCCTTCTTTTTCTGTAACTACAAATGCTTTAAATTCTATCTGTTCCATAATTTCTTTTGTTATTTTTCAATTTATAGTTTGTGTTTTCTTTTTTTCGGTGGGCCGTATAACCCTTGATATTCGAATTATAGCTGATTGTACCTTTAATGGATCCAAGTTCAAAAAAAAATGAACCGGTTACAAGCGTAAGTAGAAGTATC
>NZ_AJXL01000079.1 GCF_000264055.1 Flavobacterium sp. ACAM 123
TTTTTTTTGGGTTATAAACAAAAATTAGTGACTTATAAACAATTATTTGTAATAAGTCAACACCGATCTTTTTTAATTTTTTGTTACTTTCGCTTTATGGAAAACTTCAGGAATATAAACCCAGTTAAGGTCGACAAAACAACAATTATAAACCTGGAAAAAGGCAAACTACCACCACAGGTTTTGGAATTGGAAGAGGCCGTTCTTGGGGCCATGATGATTGATAAAAAAGGGGTAGATGATGTAATTGATATTTTATCACCTGATGCTTTTTATAAAGACGCACACAAACATATTTTTGAAGCGATAGTACAGTTATTTACCGATACGCAACCTATCGACTTACTTACTGTATCCGCACAATTAAAGAAAAACGCAAAATTAGATTTAGCTGGGGGTGATTTTTATTTAATCCAGCTTACACAAAAAATATCTTCATCAGCACATATCGAGTTTCACTCGCGAATTATTCTGCAAAAATTCATTCAACGAAGTTTGATTCGGATTTCTTCGGAAATAATTGAAGAATCCTATGACGAAACTACCGATGTTTTTGATTTATTGGATAGAGCAGAATCTAAACTCTATGAAGTTACTCAAGGGAATATAAAACGAAGTTCTGAAACAGCACAAAGCTTAGTATTACAAGCTAAAAAGAGAATTGAAGAAATAGCAGGACAGGAAGGGCTAAGTGGCGTGGCCACCGGTTTTGAAAAATTAGATAAAATAACTTCGGGTTGGCAGCCCAGTGATTTAATTATTATCGCAGCAAGACCGGCGATGGGTAAGACCGCATTTGTATTGTCAATGGCAAGGAATATGGCTATTGATTATGGAATGCCAGTGGCTTTATTCTCATTAGAGATGGCATCTGTGCAATTAATTACACGTTTGATTTCCTCTGAAACTGGTTTGTCTTCAGAGAAATTGCGTACTGGGAAGCTAGAAAAACACGAATGGGAACAATTGAGTACAAAGGTAAAAAATTTAGAGAAAGCTCCATTGTTTATTGATGATACGCCATCACTCTCTATTTTTGATCTAAGAGCTAAGGCAAGGCGATTGGTCTCACAGCACGGAATTCGAATCATTATTGTGGATTACTTACAATTAATGACTGCTGGAGGAAATGGTAAAGGTGGTGGAAACAGAGAGCAGGAAATCTCAACAATTTCCCGAAACTTAAAAGCATTAGCAAAAGAACTTAATGTTCCCGTAATAGCGCTTTCACAGCTATCGCGTGCGGTTGAAACCCGTGGGTCCAGTAAAAGACCTTTGCTTTCAGACCTTCGTGAATCAGGTGCGATTGAGCAAGATGCGGATATCGTGTCTTTTTTATACCGTCCGGAGTACTATAAAATTGACGAATGGGATGATGATGAAGCTTCAAATACAGCTGGTCAGGCAGAAATAATGATCGCGAAACACCGTAATGGTAGTATTGAAAACGTTCGTTTGAAGTTCATTGGGCATTTAGGTAAGTTTGATAATTTAGAAGATCATAGTGGTAATTATGATGATTTACCCTCTTCTATGAATCAAGACGATAATCCCTTTCAAACTAAAAATTTGCCTTCGCCACATGAAGCATTCGGGAGTAATCTCAATGATGATGAAGACGACAGTGACATGCCTTTTTAGAAAGTACCAAAAGCCTATTTTTATAGGCTTTTTTTATGCTCTGCATTAAATACTTTATTTCAAATAATTTCTTGAAAGAAGACCTCTTGAAGTTATATTGATTTAAAAATCTAGATTTGAGCAATTTAAATCTTTTCCTTTTCTATCTTTGATTCAAAACCTCATATAATGATTCCTAAAAGAGTACTGTTTATTTTAGTTTTTTTGGTATCGATTGCAACAAAAGCTTCTTTTATTTTGTTGCCAATGGATGAAAATACGCAACAGAATCACCTGAAAGCTTACGGGATTACTTTTTGGTGTTTAGAAAAAAACTACAAAGCCAGCTGGTTACTCAACTACCGTGGCGGGTCTTTCCTGTTACCAGACGCTCCAGAAATACGCAAAGAATGTCAGATTAGAGGAGTTAGTTTTGAAGTGCTTTCTGAAAGTGAAGAAACTAGAATTTTAAATGAAATAGCGAGCCCATCTCAAAACATGGACGCCGTTATCCTTGAAAAGGCACCAAGAATTGCAGTTTATACACCTAAAGGCAAGCAACTTTGGGATGATGCGGTTACACTAGTTTTGACTTATGCTGAAATTCCATTTACCCCAATATACGATGAGGAAGTTCTAAGTGACCAACTAGTGCTTTATGATTGGTTGCATTTGCACCATGAAGATTTTACGGGACAATACGGAAAGTTTTTTGGCGCCTATAAAAATGTTCCCTGGTACATTGAGGATAAGAAAGAGGCTCAGGAACTGGCATCCAAGTTAGGCTTTACAAAAGTTTCAGAGGAAAAAGGAGCTGTCGCCAAAAAAATAAGGGATTTTGTCGTTGGAGGAGGGTTTATGTTTGCCATGTGCTCTGCTACGGACAGTTTTGATATTGCTTTGGCAGCTGATGGCGTTGATATTTGTGAACCTATGTTTGATGGTGATCCAAGTGATGCCAATTATCAGTCTAGTATGAATTACGGCAACTCTTTTGCTTTTAAAGACTTTATCTTGGAACGAAAACCAGAGAAATATGAATTTTCAGATATTGACATGACGGAGAAACGGCGAATTCCAATGGAAAAAGATTATTTTACGCTAATGCAGTTTTCCGCTAAATGGGATCCTATACCAAGTATGCTATGTCAAAATCATACCCAACTCGTCAAAGGGTTTATGGGTCAGACTACTTCCTTTGATTCCGCACTAATTAAATCAAACGTTTTAATTATGGGTAGCTGTGAACTCAATGGGGAAGCACGATACATTCACGGCGAAAAAGGAAAAGGAATGTTTACATTTTACGGTGGGCATGATCCGGAAGATTTCCAGCATCAGGTGGGAGAAGCTCCCACAGTTTTGGATTTACACCCTAATTCTCCCGGATACCGATTAATTTTAAATAACGTTTTGTTTCCTGCTGCGAGAAAGAAAAAACAGAAGACCTAATCTTTGACTAGCTTCTAAAATAATCACTACATTATGGATTACGCATCAATTTTACGAGAAATACAAGAGGAGTCAAATGCATTTCCAATTAAGGGAAACGTAACGACAACTATACCAGAATTAGCTAAAGTGAGTCCAAATAAATTCGGTATTCATTTGACTACAATTGACGGAGACGACTTTGGAGTTGGAGATAGTGATGAAAAATTTTCTATTCAGAGTATTTCAAAAGCGTTAACCGTCGCTTTGGCCTTTTCTTTTTGGGATGAAAGAATATGGGAAAGAGTAGGCGTCGAACCTTCTGGAACTGCTTTTAATTCTTTGATTCAATTAGAACATGAAAAGGGTATACCGAGAAATCCGTTTATTAATGCTGGAGCGATCGTCATAGCAGATATCTTAGTTTCCTGCTTAAAAAATCCCAAGGAAGATTTTCTGGCATTTATAAGACTCATTTCTGGAAGTCCAGCAATTGATTACAATTTGGATGTAGCACAATCCGAAAAAGACACTCGTTTTAGAAATGCGGCTTTGGCCAACTTTTTAAAGTCATTTGGAAATATTGAAAATGATGTAGACACTGTTTTAGTATTTTTATTTTCATCAATGTTCCATCGAAATGACCTGCAGTGAATTAGCTCATTCTTTTTTCTTCTTTGCCAATGAGGGAAAAACGAAAGGAGGAAAGCAAATTTTGACAAAAAGTCAAGTAAAAAGATTGAATGCTTTGATGCAAACCTGCGGGTTTTATGATGAGTCGGGTGAGTTTACCTATAAAGTGGGATTGCCAGGCAAAAGTGGAATTGGCGGTGGTATCGTGGCTTTATTTCCTAAGATTTTCGTGGTAGCAACTTGGTCCCCTAAGTTAAACAAGAAAGGCAATTCAGAATTGGGAATGCATGCATTGGAATTATTGACGACAAAAACAGGAATGTCAGTTTTTTAATAAAAAAAAGCTACTGTTTCCAGTAGCTTTTATGTTCACATAAAAAAATTAAACAATACCATGTTCGTTTTCCTTATCGAGGTATTCCTGTACAATTTCGATAGCATTAGTTACTACATCGCTCAAGCAGGTAATAAAACTTCCTTCCTCTGCAAATTTTATGGCATGTCTTATAGCTTCCGTTTCTTTTGGGATAATTTCATAAGTCACATCTTGACCTGATGCGGTAATCCCCTCTAATATCAGATTTATTATTTCTTCTTCGCTTCTTCCTCTCAAATATTTTTCTTGTCTAATGATGATGTGATCAAACATTCTCGCAGCAATGGTGGCACATTCACGAATATCTTCATCGCGACGATCACCAATACCCGCAATAATTCCAATTTTTTTGCTGGCATCTACACTTTGTAAGTATTCTTCAACACCTCTGTAACCGGAAGCATTATGCGCAAAATCAATCAACACTTTAAATTTTCTGAACTCAAAAATATTCATGCGGCCCGGTGTTTGAGCAGCACTAGGAATGAAAGTCTGTAAGGACAAACTAATATCTTCAGTTTTGAATCCCCAGACATAACTAGCTAAGGTCGCTGCTAGAACATTTGCAATCATAAATTTGGCTTTTCCGCCAAGTGTCAAAGGAACATGTGTGGCACGTTCGATTCTGATTTTCCATTCTCCTTTTTTGATGGTGATAAACCCGTTCTCATAAACAGCAACTGTTTTTCCTTCAGCGCTTAATTTTTTTATAAATGGACTTTCTTCGTCTAAACTGAAGTAAGCGACATTACAGTTTAGCTCAGCACCTAATTTCATGCAATGTTCATCATCTCCATTCAAAATTGCCCAGCCATCTTTCTTGATGCTCTCGACGACAGTCGCTTTTACTTTTGCCAAATCTTCCAGAGAGTGAATGTCACTTATTCCTAAATGATCTTCTTGAATGTTGGTAATAATACCTATGTCACAAATACTGAAACCCAATCCGGAGCGCAATATACCTCCTCTTGCCGTTTCCAAAACAGCAAATTCAACTGTAGGATCTCTTAATACATATTGTGCACTTTGAGGACCGGTAGTATCTCCTTTTTCCATCATGTGATTTTGAATATAAATCCCATCAGAAGTAGTGAAACCTACTTTGTAGCCATTGTTTTTTACAATATGTGCAAGCAGTCGTGTAGTGGTTGTTTTACCATTAGTTCCTGTTACTGCGATAATTGGAATACGGCACGATTTTCCAGGAGGATAGAGCATATCAATAACAGGAGCGGCCACATTTCTAGGTAAACCTTCAGATGGAGCAAGGTGCATTCTAAAACCGGGTGCTGCATTTACTTCAAGAATAACACCACCATTGTCTTTTAAAGGCTGTGTTAAATTCTCTGCCATAATATCTACACCACAAATATCTAATCCAATTACTCTTGATATCCTTTCTGCTAAAAATATGTTTTCAGGATGTAGCATATCTGTTATGTCTACAGAGGTGCCGCCTGTACTTAGATTAGCGGTAGATTTCAAATAGACAACCTCACCGGATTCTACAATAGTTTCTAAAGTATAGTTCAATTTTCCAAGCAGATCTTCGGTATCCCTGTCAACATCAATCTGTGTTAAGACATTTTCATGACCATAACCCCTTCTTGGATCTAGGTTTACAATGGCAATTAATTCTTGGATTGAATTTTCCCCATCTCCTATTACATGAGCAGGTACTCGTTTTGCTGCGGCTACTAATTTATTGTCAATTACTAATATTCTAAAATCAAAACCGGTAATGAATTTTTCAACGATAATACGTCTGCTGTATTCTTTGGCGAAAGCCAAACCAGAAACAGCATCTTCCCAATTGGTAACATTAATGGAAGCTCCTTTACCATGATTTCCGTCAAGTGGTTTCAGGACGATGGGATAGCCAATTTTATTGATAGTTTCTGCTAAATCCTCTTCGTCTACACAAATACTCCCCTTAGCTACAGGAATTGAAGCCATATCAAGCATCTTTTTTGTCAGCTCTTTGTTGCAGGCCATATCAACAGCTATACTGCTGGTCTTGCAGGTAATTGTAGCTTGAAAACGCATCTGATTTATACCATGACCCAATTGAACTAATGAATTAGTTCCTAAGCGAATCCAAGGAATGTTTCTTGAAACAGCCTCTTCCACGATACTTCCAGTACTTGGTCCCAAACGGACACGTTCCCTGATTTCTCGCATTTTTTGTAAATCGCTTTCCAAATCATATTCGGTTCCCGCAATCAAAGACTCCGCGATCGCAACGGCTGATTCCGCAGCAAAAAGGCCAACATTTTCTTCTGTATAACTGAAAACAACATTATAGGTCCCGAGTGTTTTGGTTTCACGAGTTCTTCCAAAGCCAGTGTCCATTCCTGCCAGTGTTTGTATTTCAAGTGCGATATGTTCAATTACATGTCCCATCCAAGTACCGCGTTCCACTCTGGAAAAAAATCCGCCGCGACAACCTTCTGAACAGCGATGTTCAATCAGTGTAGGTAACATTGCTTCTATTCTTTCTTTAAATCCTTCTATTTTATTGGTTGGAAATTGTTCCATTTCCTCCAAATCCAATCGCATTTGGATTAATTTTTTTCTTTGGATACTCCAAATATTTGGTCCACGAAGAGCTTGTACTTTGATTATTTTCATAAAAACGAAAGGGTTATACTAGTTGAGATTAATTTATATTGGTAAATTCTATTCTGTATTTTTCTTTAAAAAAATATGTTGCAACCAATATAAAGGTTTTTACAGATGAAACAAAATTTATGTAGTATAATTAACAGTAACGGTGACTTTATTATTTTAAAATAAACACAGTAGTTCAATAGCTCCTTTTTTTATTTTGTTTATTTTTGTCAGATGAATATAACAGGAAAATTAATAATAATAGGTGGTGCAGTAGACAAAGGAAGTTTTACTGAAGCTGATATAGATAAAAATAGCGCCAGTAATCTACATTTTTTTGAAACTGGAATTCTTAAAAGAATAATCAGCGAGTCTAAACATAAAGAAAATTCACGTATCGAAGTAATTACTACAGCATCAAATATTCCAAAAGAAATTGGTCCTGAATATGTGGAAGCATTTGCTTATTTAGATGCTAAAAATATTGACGTTCTTTATATAGACAAACGCGAAGAAGCGGCAGATGAAGCTGTTTTGACGCGCTTAAAAGCAGCGGATGTCGTAATATTTACAGGAGGAGATCAATTGCGTTTAACTTCCATTCTTGGCGGAACTCCATTTCACGATATCTTATTGGATAAATACCATAATGAAGAATTTGTGTATGCTGGAACATCTGCTGGAGCAGCAGCAGCCTCCAACAATATGATCTATCAGGGAAGCAGTTCAGAAGCGCTATTAAAGGGTGAGGTAAAAATCACAAGTGGACTGGGTTTAATTGACGGAGTTGTGATTGACACCCATTTTGTAAGGAGAGGAAGAATAGGTAGACTGTTTCAAACAGTCGTAAGTAATCCCAGAGTTCTTGGTATTGGATTAGGAGAGGATACGGGTTTGTTAATTACTAATAATAATCAGATGGAAGCGATAGGTTCTGGATTAGTTATTTTAGTTGATGGGCGAGATATCAAGGATACTAATCTGACTCAGGTAAAATTGGGCCAGCCTATTTCAATAAATAACTTGGTGGTGCACGTGATGAGTATGAACGATACTTATGATATTAAAACGCATAAAATGCAAATTCATAATTCATAATATAATTAAGCTATTTTGAGTTTGAGTAAAAGCAACGCTATGTTGTCTTTTGTTTCTAAAATAGCTATTCTAATTCGCACAATAGAATTAGAAATCTGAAATATAAAAATAATGAAACTAATTATACACGGTGGTTTTTTCTCTGAATCCTCCACCAGTCCTGAGACAAAAGTAGCCAAACAAGCGGCTTTAGAGCAAATAGTTAAGGACTCCTATGACTATTTAAAAACGCATTCAGCGTTAGAAACAGTTATTTTTGCAGTTTCAATGCTGGAAGACAATGAATTGTTCAATGCTGGCATCGGGTCCCAAATACAAAGTGATGGGAAAATCAGGATGAGTGCTGCGATAATGGACGGAGAAACCCAGAAAGTGAGCGGCGTGATCAATATTGAACAAGTAAAAAACCCAGTTCAAGTGGCGCAAATATTAATGCAATACGACGATCGAGTCTTAGGGGGGAGTGGCGCTACAAACTTCGCAAGGAAAAATGGGTTTGAATCATTTTCGACCGAAATTCCGCAACGTCGTGCAGAATATGAAGAAAAATTAAAATCATTTGGTACAGGAACCGTAGGTTGTGTCGCTTTTGATCGAAACGGAAACATTGCTGCGGCAACATCTACAGGAGGTAAAGGATTTGAAGTTCCGGGTAGGATATCTGATTCAGCAACTGTTGCTGGGAATTATGCCAATGCCTTTTGCGGCGTGAGTTTAACTGGAGTAGGAGAGGACATCATGAGTAATGCCACCGCTGCTAAAATTGTAACGCGTGTTACTGATGGTTTTTCGTTAAAAGAAGCTTTTACTAAAACTTTTAAGGAACTAAAACCTTATGATGGCTTTGCAGGTGCTATAGCGATTGACAGTGAAGGAAATAGCTATCATCAGGATTCTCATCCTTCTATGGTTTTTGCGAGTTTTGACGGCGATAAATTTGAAGTATTCGAATAATTAATTTAATGAGAACTCGAACCAGATAGGGATATGGTCTGATATTCTTCTTGCTTCTTTTAAAGTATTAAAGTCTTTGTAAAAAGGAATAATCCCTGCGTTCATTCTTTTAATTTTGGATGTTTTGTAATACATATTGTCATATTCAGACGCAAGGTATTTATTCTTTTTACATTTTTGTTTTAAAGATGTTTTTTGACCAACCAATATAGATTGATATCCCATTTTTCTTAAAGGATTAAAAACGCTGTGCGATTGTGGACAATTAAAATCACCGGCAAATATTAAATTTAGAGTAGGGTATTCATCAGGTAGAAACTTAAAGTATTTTATTTCGGTTTCGGGTTGCATTTTTTTGGTTATCGCATGAAAGTTAACAACAGTAAATTGTTTGTTTTCGAATTGAAAAGTACAAAAATAAGGTTCCCGCTCAATTTCTAAATGGTATCTTTTTTCTAACCATGCGGTACCAATTTTTTAAGTTTTGCGGTTTTCCATATAAAAGCATAACGTTCCGTTTTATAGGCGCTACTGTTCGTTGGATCACTAATTACATAATCCCATTTGGTTCCAGTACGGTTCAGTTCGTCTGCTAGTTTTGCAACCGCTTGAACACCGCCATAACCTGCCACTACTTCCTGAATGGCAATAACATCATAGTCCCGCACAGCATTAGCAATATAGTGAATGGTCTTCTGAGATTTGGAATGACCTAAATTTGCAATATTCCAGGAGATGAGTTTGGTTTGGGGATAAAAGACAGAACAGAAAAGGAGTAGAAAGACTAAAAGAATACGTTTCATTTATTGGGAAAAAACTAAGATTGAATAAGCTGCAACTTAATAAATTATATTGGAAGAATGGGATGTTATTCTTCGAAACTGATAAAATAAAAAGTAGCTACTAGTAAAGTAGAAGATAATTAAAGTCAAGGTTTTTAATCACCTGCATAGATAATTTACCTGATTCTTAGATCGTATTCATAACCATCTAAATCAGTCGCCATTAGTTTTTGTTTGCCAACCCATTCCACTACAATTTCAATTTTCTCAGCATCTTTTCTAATAAGGGTACCAAGACCAATTTTCCCTTCAATATTTATATTTCCGTTGACATGGTTACCGTCTTCATCAGTGCCTGCGACGCTGTAGTCATAATGATCAAGTTCCAAGGTTTCGATTTGTTTCTTAACCTTAGCATCTGAATGATGGGTTACTTGTTTTGATTCTCCTGAATTTTTGCAAGAGCCCAAGACTAGAGATAAGCAACAAAACATTATTTGGATGGTATTTAATTTCCCGGTCATCTTTGTTTTTTTATCAAAAGTACAAGGAGATAAAGTGATTTCCGTACGGAAAACCTCATTATGGGTTAATTTTTATTCATTTGGAACAGGATGTATATAGCACAGAGAGTTCCTGCTAGCATCACTATTATTTGTGTCTATTGAAATGCATCTCTAGTACACAAGGATAATTGGTTCATATAAGTTCCCTTTGAAGTTATTCACGTACTCTTTGTCTTATTTGAAAAATCATATGATAAAGAATAGTAAAGGTACAGATTGCTTGCTATAAATTCTCTGGCTTTTTTCTGCAGGATTCAAAATTAGTTTAGGCTTTTTAATTATTGAACCATTTAAATACAGTGAAAAGTATAGTTATTGAGTTAAAATTCCCGCTGTTTATCGATACGTCTTTTCAAATGGACAAATAGTTTTTTGGCTGCCACCTTATATTTTTCAGAAATTATTAATTCAATAAATTGATAGTGCTGAACTATGATAAGTTTATATTGAAAGGTTTTAAAGTAAGTTCTGATGACAAGAAGTACTGCGATAATCAACTTTAGGGCTATCAGGAAAGGTAGTTCTTGCCTATCTCCTATAATCATTGTAATTAATAGGGCTGCCAGACCATAATACATAGTGTTGTAATGGTATTTTCTCCTTTTTATATTAGTTAACTTTTTTAATTGTACTTCTCTCTCTCATTATTTTCAATAACGTACATGCTATCTTCAAATACTGTGGCGTACGTGTTTGTAAGTTCAGGAGAATAACTAGGAATTGAGCCTTTACTGATGATTAAATTAGGTTTTATAGAGAGTTGAGGTGTAAAAATCATTTATCTAAGCAGGTATTTGTTAGAACAATATAAGTAACATTGTTAGTGATTTTTTGTTGCAGGATTCCTCGTCAGGCGTAGTGGCGCAATGCTATTTAGTACCGTTTAGAATCATTCAGCGCTGGTGTTAACTATTTTGGATTGAATTTTAATTATCTTTTTAATTTGTTTTTCTGTAAGAAGATTTTTCTTAGTTGCGGCAGTAAGAAGGTCATTTAGTGCGTCCCATTTTACTTTCATATAGGGAAATATTGCTAATGAAACTTCATTTCCTTTCTGAGCTTTTTTATAATGCTTGATGCATTCCTTAACATAATTCTTATAATCAATAAGTTGATTACCCCATTTATTATCAATGAAGTTTTCGTTTCTTTCTGTAGTATTATCCAATACTGCTGTTTTGTTGTTAATTTGCATGATTTGATTATTTAAATGTAACACTCCCTGGTTTTAAAATAAAAGCAAATTTAAAGGCAATATAAGAGACTACCTTAAGGGAAACCGTAAAGGGCTAAATATTTCTTTTTATGGAGTTGGTATAATTGTAGATTTAATGCCAAATGATTGAGATTAGCACAAGTGGTAAATCAGCTGTTCAAGTGACGATGATGTTGAAGTAAACCGTGTTTTGTAAATTTTTTAGGCAATATATAGGAAAGAGTTCGCTCTTTAAACCAAACCCAAATCTTTGGCGATGGCTATTAGATGCACATTGTTATTGGCTTTGAAGTAAATTTTTAGTTTGTTAATTCGCTTCTCTATACTGCTGCTGCCATTAGGTATTATTCCCGTATTTTTGAATTCCACTGAAATTTCATCTAGGATGCATCCTTTGGATAATAACTTCAAAAGCGAAATATCGTAGGCTTCGATTTCATGAAGAGATTTGTCATTTAAAGTATAGGTTAGGCCTGATGAAATATTTTTTTCGTCAGTCTTAAAAATGCTTTCCACCGCATTCTTAAGCTCAGGGATGCTATTTCGTCCTTTCGAAACATAGGCATTAATACCTAAATTATTAAATAAGGATTTTATTCTATATGACTTATCCTCTATTGAGAATACAATTGTTTTAATATCGGGCTGAATTTTTTTCACAGCTTCAATAAGTTCATCGCCGCAAGTCAGCTTGTTTTCGCGATGATCCGTTTTAAACGATAAATCGGAGATTAATAAATCGTAGGGCTCATTATCGTAGAGTGCCTTTTTTATTTGCAAATAGGCATCGTCACAATATTTAGAATGTTGAATTACTTCAATAGAGAGTGTTTCTAGAGCTTGCACAACGGCAATGCTGATACTGTCTAAATCTTCGGCAACTAATACTTTTTTGAACATAACGATTATATAGGGAATATGATACTTGATTTAAATCCTTTACTTGATTTAGAATCAAAGGTAATTGTTCCTTTTATAGCGAGAATACGGTTTTCCACATTATGAAGTCCATTTTTTGAATTTAGCTTCTCAATAGCTACTCCTATGCCGTTATCAGTGTATTCTACATATAAATTATTTTCATATATTTTGAAGGACAGTACGACTAAACTAGCTTCACTATGCTTTTTCATATTGATTAGGAATTCCTGAAGCACTCTGTATAATGTGATTTTTTTAATATCTGTGATAGTAATCCAGTTGATAGTATCTACTCCGTAAATCAAAATATTCACGTATTCAGTATCGAAACCAGAGATCATTTCTTTTAGGTTAGTTATAAAATCAGGCCCCATTGGAATGAAATTGTTTTATTTAGATATGTTACGCGTTCTGGAATAGATAGTATCTAAATTGTCAAGGAGAATTTCTTTGTTATGAGAAGAGGATAGGTCTTGTGTTTCCACAAATGCCATCGTCTGGTAAACATCGTTTGCCAGTTCATCGTGAAGTTTTTTTGCTATTCGGACTTCTGTATCGTAGGAGGTTTTAATTTTTCCTCGTTTACTTTTTTCAACGAGATAGGAATATATAAAACCAGTAATAGTAAGTAGGAGTCCAACTATAAAGTAAAGGTTCAAAGTTGTGTTTTTTTGGAGTTGTAACTCTAACGCATTTTCATCTTTTTGGGCTTTTAGTTGTAGAATTTCATCGTTTC
Source organism: Flavobacterium sp. ACAM 123 (assembly GCF_000264055.1). Lineage (GTDB taxonomy): Bacteria > Bacteroidota > Bacteroidia > Flavobacteriales > Flavobacteriaceae > Flavobacterium. The sequence continues at coordinate 12,944 of NZ_AJXL01000079.1, forward strand.
CTTTCTTAGAATCATATTTCATTTTTGCAAATTGATTTTTTGCCTGTTGACGAACTTTGGTGATACTGTCGTTGATGTGTATGTAATTAAGAGAATATTTTTTTAATGAAGTGCCGCTACTATTTCGAATTAATAGTTTTAAGGATTCTAATCTTATATCAACATTATTTAGAATTGTTGATTTGTCATATGATAATTGAGCATATTTTCTAGATAAATTAGGGCTATTTTTTTCATAAAATAGAGATAGATTATAAAAGCTCGTTACTAAAGTCCAATTATTCTTTAATTGTGTTCTTATTTTTAATGACTTTGTTAAAAAATCAAGGCTTTTTGGGTTGCCAGTTTTGAAATAGCAATGTCCAATATTATTAATTATTCTTGAGTTTTCCGTAGGGTCATTTTTAACTTTATTATCAAGAGTCATTGGTAATAGTATTGTTAAAGCTTTTTGATACTCCTCTTGTTCCATGTAAGTTAAGGCAATATTGTTTAAAGCACCATTATGTCGGTATCCATCTGTTTTTAAATCTAGAGCGCTATTAAAGTAATAAAGAGCATAATAATAATCAAATGTATTTAAATAGTTAATTCCCAATATTGTATATATGCTCCATTTACAATTAGGATTTGTTGTGGTTTCTAAAATTGGCATAGCCTCCATAGCTGTAGTCTCACTGCCGCTGAAATCGCCTTGATTTTGTTGTATAGTTGCTAGATTTGAAATGGCGTAGACATATTGTTTAGGATGTTTTTTTGGATCACAAGCTAATTTTGCTTTATCAAAGTAATAGTAGGAGCTGTCATATTTACTACTTTCAAAATAGTCATCACCTAAGGCTATCAGTCGTTTGATTTCGACTAGATCACTTTTCTTTTCCGGAATTACTGGCAGTTCTTTTTTACAGCTTTGTGTAAAAATTACAAGCAAAATAAAAAATAAAAGATATAGCTTCTTTGGTATCATAAATCGAAATTACAGTATTTATTTACGAAAGGGAATTATTTGAGAAACTATTTATATAAATCATTGATGCTTGTGGAAATTGGTCTAATCGGGGGAGTTTAAAAACAAAAAACCCCAATCTTTCGATTGAGGTTTCTCTATAAGTAAGTAATCTAAATTGAGTTTATAAAACGTTTATTTTACTTTATTAAGTACAGCTTTGAAAGCTTCAGGGTGGTTCATCGCTAAATCGGCAAGAACTTTTCTGTTCAATTCGATTCCATTAGCTTTTACTTTTCCCATGAATTGTGAATAAGACATTCCTTCTAATCTAGCTCCAGCGTTGATACGTTGAATCCATAAAGCACGGAAATTTCTTTTGTTCACTTTTCTGTCACGGTAAGCGTAGCACATTGCTTTCTCTACCGCATTTTTAGCTACTGTCCAAACGTTTTTACGTCTACCAAAGTATCCTTTGGCTAGCTTCATTATCTTTTTTCTTCTTGCTCTTTTTGCAACTGAATTTACCGATCTTGGCATAATTTTATTGTTTTTTTGTAGCAGGCGTCCCGAATCAAATCAAGAGAACTTAAAGGCCATACTCCAAGGTTATTTGAAATTGTTTTTAACCTAAAGAATTTAAAAAAGTGTTCAGTTTTGAGATTTTAGTGTTCAGTTGGAAACTGCTTACTAAGAGCTGACTACTGATTACTAAATTATATAATTCTTAATTGTTGTTTGATGCTTTTCATATCTGATTTGTGAACTAGCGCTGAATGTGTCAAAGCTAATTTACGTTTTTTAGATTTTTTAGTCAAGATGTGACTTTTAAAAGCATGCTTTCTTTTAATCTTTCCAGAACCAGTAACTTTAAATCGTTTCTTGGCGCTAGATTTGGTTTTCATTTTAGGCATTTTTTCCTAGTGTTTTAATTTATTCTTACTTACTTATCTTTAGGCTGAAGTTATTTCAGCCTCTTATTTTATTTCAATTGCAATGTTTCAACTGTCAATAACTGAAGGCTGAGACTGCAAACTGACACTATTTTTTCTTTTTCGGAGCAATGAACATAATCATTCTCTTTCCTTCAAGAACCGGCATCGCTTCCACTTTACCGAATTCTTCTAAGTCCGTAGCTAATCTTAATAATAAGATTTGACCTTGGTCTTTATAGATTATAGAACGTCCTTTGAAGAAAACAAACGCTTTCAATTTAGCACCCTCTTTCAAGAATTTTTCAGCATTCTTTCTCTTAAATTCGTAATCATGCTCATCTGTTTGAGGACCAAAACGAATTTCTTTAACTACTACTTGCGTAGACTTCGATTTTAGGATCTTATCACGTTTCTTTTGTTCGTAAACAAATTTCTTGTAATCCATGATCTTACAAACGGGTGGTTCTGCATTTGGCGAAATCTCAACTAGATCTAATTCAAATTGATCAGCTAATTTTAGGGCTTCAGTAAATTTAAAAACTCCTGGCTCTATATTTTCACCTACAAGACGTACTTCTTGTACACCACGAATAAGATTGTTTATTCTGTGTGCATCCTTCTTTTCTACGCGAGGTTGATAACCTCTGTTGCTTCTTATTGCTATGACTTTATAATTTAAGTTAAACTGTAAATACTTTTAATGTCTTTTTGATCTCTTCGTCTACTATTGCAGCAAACTCTTCGATTGTAACGCTGATGTTTCCCTTTCCTTCCTGTCCATGACGCCGGATAGAAATGGTACCGTTTTTCTCTTCTTCCTCGCCTACAATCAGCATAAACGGGATCTTTTGCATTTCAGCGTCTCTAATTTTCTTACCTATTGTCTCACTTCTGTTGTCAACGAGGGCGCGAATTTCGTGATTTTCTAACAAATTTAAAACTTTTTTCGCATATATTTCGTATTTTTCACTCAAAGACAATATAATAGCCTGTTCAGGCATTAACCAGAGTGGGAAATTTCCTGCTGTGTGCTCCAGTAAGATGGCTATGAATCTTTCCATCGAACCAAAAGGAGCTCTGTGAATCATAACCGGTCTATGTAATTCGTTATCAGAGCCTTTGTAAGTTAAATCAAAACGTTCCGGTAGGTTGTAGTCTACCTGAATTGTTCCTAATTGCCATTGTCTTCCCAAAGCATCTTTTACCATAAAATCCAACTTTGGACCATAGAAAGCTGCTTCGCCGTATTCGATAACGGTGCTCAGTCCTTTGTCTGCAGCAGCATTGATAATGGCATTCTCCGCTTTTTCCCAGTTTTCATCACTTCCGATGTACTTTTCTCTGTCCTCTTTATCTCTTAAAGAAATTTGAGCAGTAAAGTTTTCAAAGCCCAAGGAGCCAAAAACATAAAGAACTAAGTCAATTACTTTTTTAAACTCTTCATCCAGTTGTTCCGGCGTACAAAAGATATGTGCGTCATCCTGAGTAAAACCGCGTACGCGAGTCAGTCCGTGTAATTCGCCGCTTTGTTCGTATCTGTAAACAGTTCCAAATTCAGCATATCGTTTTGGTAAATCTTTGTATGACCAGGGTCTTACGTTGTATATTTCGCAGTGATGTGGGCAGTTCATCGGTTTCAATAAAAACTCTTCTCCTTCATGTGGAGTAGATATTGGCTGAAAGCTGTCAGCTCCGTATTTGGCATAATGACCAGAGGTAACATAAAGCTCTTTGTGACCTATGTGAGGGGTAACCACTTGCTCATAACCTGCTTTTTTCTGTGCTTTTTTCAGGAATTGTTCTAATCTTTCTCTTAATGCAGCTCCTTTTGGTAGCCACAACGGTAGACCTGCACCTACTTTTTGTGAAAAAGCAAACAGTTCAAGTTCCTTTCCTAGTTTTCTATGATCGCGACGTTTTGCCTCTTCAAGTAAAAGTAAGTACTCAGTTAATTCTTTTTGTTTTGGGAATGAAGTCCCGTAAACACGTGTTAGTTGTTTGTTTTTCTCATCACCTCTCCAGTAAGCACCAGCAACGCTCATGATTTTCATCGCTTTGATGATACCTGTATTTGGGATATGTCCTCCACGACATAAATCGGTAAAGGTATCATGATCGCAAAACGTAATCGTTCCGTCCTCAAGATTGGTGATCATCTCGGTTTTGTAAACGTTGTCTTTGTATAGTTCTAGTGCATCTGCTTTAGAAACAGGACGAAGATTGAATTCGTGTTTTCCTCTTGAAATCTCAAGAACGCGATCTTCAATTTTCTTAAAGTCAGCCTCGGTTATTTTGTGATCTTCAAAATCTACATCATAATAGAAACCATTAGCAATCGCTGGTCCAAGTGTTAGTTTGATACCAGGATACATTTCCTCAAGAACTTGTGCCATGACGTGTGAAGTCGAATGCCAAAAAGCTTTCTTCCCGCTCTCGTCATTCCATGTATATAATATAAGACTGCCATCCGTCGTCAAAGGAGTTGTTGTTTCTACTGTTGTACCGTTGAAAGAAGCCGAAATTACATTTCTGGCAAATCCTTCACTAATGCTTTTAGCAACCTCCATTGGAATGACGCCTGACGCGAACTCTTTAACTGACCCATCGGGCAAAGTAATCTTAATCATTGTTTGTTAATTTAAGAGTGCAAATATAGTCATTACAAAAACACAAACAATAGATAGCTAAGGTTTGTTCTATATATAGGAGTCAAAACAAAGCGCTTTACTAGGTAGTTCCATAATAAGTGATGCGTAATTTATTTTCAGGAGCTATTTCCCGCTATTCGTTACAATCTACATCGCCGAACGCCGGCTCAGTAGGATTTCCACTGCTATCGGGGCTAGGGGGAGTAGTGTCGTATTGGTTGTTTTTTGTTTATAATAATATATGCCGTATTAAAATGGTATGCTTAAAAGTTATTTGGTGAGATAAATACTCTCCCGGCTAGATGGGAGAATCCTCATTCTTCTTCAGGCGGGTTTAGGCAGTTCGATTTAGTTTGGAATTTGTCATGTTACGTTATTAATATAATATAAGCAAGTTGAAACTGCATCGACAAACACTTTGTCTGCTTTAGAAAGAGTTGGATAGAGGATTAGACGTGTAATAAAGCTAATAAATTTCGCATTATAGTCTGCGATCCATTAAAATACTTGCAAAGCACTTCGCTTACGCGCTGATAATTCCTACTTTTAACAAATCAACTCAAAAAGTACAATTCTCAAATAATAGATTTTCAGTGACTTAAAAATAAAGTTACTAAAAGGTTAAAAAAAGGCAATTAAAAGTATTGTTTAGCGGTATAAAGGTGGTACTTTTGCACCCGCAACGACGAATAAGTTCTTTACATCCTGCTAAGCAAATGAAATAATAAAGAAAATTTATTTTCTAAAAATTTTCAAAAAAGCTTGCGAGAAACAAAAGAAGTTGTACTTTTGCACCCGCTTCGAGAAACACACTAAGTGTATTAACTGAGGCGAAAAAATT
>NZ_AJXL01000080.1 GCF_000264055.1 Flavobacterium sp. ACAM 123
GCAAGAAATAAGTTTCTGCTAACGTTTTTTTGTTTTAAATATGTGACTGATCACTATTTTTACTGACCACTAAAAGAACTAATCATTGATTACTATAATTTCTTCACGTATTGTGTAATGATTACGATCGTTTGTCCGTCTACTTTACCTTCTATGAACTCGGCATTGTCGTGATCCAGTCTAATGTTACGCACTGCAGTTCCCTGTTTTGCTACCATACTCGAACCTTTTACTTTCAAATCTTTGATTAAAACCACTGAATCACCCACTGCTAAAATAACCCCGTTGCTGTCTCTGTGAATGACTTTATTCTCCTCTTCTTCGCCTTCACCCGTTGCTTGAGCCCAGGCTAACGTATCTTCGTCTAAATACATTTGATCGATTAATTCTTGAGGCCAACCCGCAGAACGCAAACGGCTCAACATCCTCCAAGACATAACTTGCACTGCAGTATGTTCGCTCCACATACTGTCATTCAGACATCTCCAATGGTTTAGATCTTCATTGCCGGGAGTTTCAATTTGGTCAATACAGGTACTGCAAGCCATGATACTTTCGTCTAAGCCACCGTTTTTGGCAGGTAATACTTCGTAAACTTTTAGGTTTTCGTTTGCTGCACAAAGTTCACATTTCGATCCGCTTCTTTTGCTTAATTCTCTTTCTATACTCATTATTGAAGTTTGTTATGATTTGGCGAAAATACGTTTATTAAGTACTTTTAGCAAGTTTGTGATTTTTATTGGCTTTTTGCGGATAGAAAAAGAGGACTTTTATTTTTTAAAGCACCTAGAATTATAGATTTTACCAGTGTGTTAAAAGGTATTTTTTTTAGAAGCATTGTTTTTGTTTTTTAGTGCAAACTATACACTACTACCCTTACACTACTTAGCTCTTACTGCTTTAGGAACTAGTTTTTGGTACTCACCACCGTTACGAAGTACGTCTCTTACGATACTGGAACTGATGTATGAAGTACGTGCTGCTGTTAGTAAAAACACTGTTTCTATTTTGGACAGATGTCTGTTTGTGTGCGCTATGGCTTTTTCAAACTCAAAATCGGCAGGATTCCGCAAACCACGCAGAATAAAATCAGCTTTGATTCGATGACATAAATCAATCGTCAGTCCTTCATAAGTAATCACCGTGACTTTAGGTTCGTTTTTGAAGGTTTCCTCAATAAAGCGTTTTCTTTCTTCCAGAGGAAACATGTATTTTTTTTCGGCATTGATACCTATTGCAATCACTATTTCGTCAAAAAGGGAAACCCCTCTTTTTATGATGTCTTCATGTCCTAAGGTTATCGGATCAAAGGATCCAGGAAATATGGCTTTTCTCATTTAATATTGATTTTCAAGTTTTAGGTTTCAAGTTATTTAGCAAAATAGCTTCTTGAAATAATTATTTAATTTCTAAACAAGCAATCTCTAAATAGGAATCGCTGCTAATAAACTCTTTAATTAATATTTTTTTTCAATTGATAATATCAGCTAAATAATCGGTTTTAGTATTGCCAAAACAAAACCAAATTATTTTGCTTGGTCTCTTTGCAAATGAAATATATCAAAAAAATCAGCATCAAAACTTACATTCGTAAAATCATTCTCTTGATCGAATTTCCAAATTTCTAAATCGGAGTAATTTCAATTCCGAGTTGGCGAACTTGTTTCGCTTGTGGAAAATTAGTTTTGATTTTAGAGATGAGTCTAAAAGAGATATTTGGGTCAAATAATAAATTCACGATGCAATTTGGATTTTGTATTCTCTATCGGTAGCGTAGGCTAGGCAAGCTTTTATTTGAGTTTCATTTAACTCTGGGAAATCTCCAATAATTTCATTGAAAGAGAGCCCGTTTGCCAACCAATTTAAAATATCAAAAAGCGTGATTCTAGTACCGATTAAGATGGTTTTGTCAAAACGAATCTCAGAATTAATTGTAAAATATTATTTGTAGTCCATCATAATGATATTGTTTTATACAAAGTTAACGAAATTATTAGTTATTTAGCCAAAGCCAATTCGATTGCATTCGTAAACAAATCTTCTAGTGAAATTCCTGCAGCCACCGATTGTTGCGGAAGTAGACTTTCTGAAGTCAAACCCGGGACAGTGTTCATCTCTAACATGAAGGGCTCGTCATCGACAATGATAAACTCCGTTCTCGAGAAGCCTTTCATTCTTAGTAACTCGTAAGCACGTTTCGCTATAGCACCTACTTTCTCTGTCATTTCATCAGAAATTCTAGCCGGTGTAATTTCTTGTGATTTTCCAAGGTATTTAGCTTCATAGTCAAAGAATTCATTCTCAGAAACAATTTCAGTGATGGGCAAAACGGTTGTTATTCCTTTGTAGTTGATAACGCCTACTGAAACTTCAGTACCGTCAAGGAAGCTTTCTATGATGATTTCGTTGTCTTCCATATAGGCTACTTCTATGGCAAGAGGAAGCTCGATTTCTGTTTTTACTTTTGAAATTCCAAAACTAGAACCTGCTTTATTGGGTTTTACAAAGCAGGGCAATCCCACTTTTTTGACGATTTCGTCCGTATAGATTTTATCGCCTTTGTTTAGGTAATAAGAAACAGCACTTTTTATGCCGTATGGTTTTAATACGGAAAGAAAGTCTCTTTTGTTAAACGTAAGCGCTGATTGGTAATAATCACAGGAGGTTTGTGGAATCTCTAATAGTTCCAGATAAGCTTGCATCAGCCCGTCTTCACCTGGAGTTCCATGTATCGCATTGAAAACACAATCAAAATTGATTTTGTTTCCGTTAACGGTTGCTGAAAAGTCATTTTTATCGATTGGATATTCTGTTTCCGCATCGTCTACATAAACCCATTTTTCTTTTAAAATATGAACGCAATATCCGTTGTACTTCGTTTTATCTAGATATTGGTATACAAGGTTTCCGCTCATTAGTGATATCTTATATTCACTGGAATAACCGCCCATGATAATGGCAATGTTTTTCATTCTTTTTTGTTTAAGGTTTTGGGTTTAAATTTTTAGATTTAAATCCAATTTTTTATTTTTTATTTTGAAAACGAAGGGCAGTTAGCCCCGATAAAAGCGACATCCTTTTCTTGTTCTCGTGCTTTTAACGAGAATAGGAAAAGATATAGCGGATAGCGGGAAATAGCTCCTAATAATACGCTTCTTCTATTAAGTTATACTTTTCTTAGAGTTAGTGCCACATTATAAAAATAAAACTACGATAATTTGGTTTTTTTTATTGGTTCGAAAGTAGAAAAGTTTTTTTACTTTTTCTAAAGTCAGACGCTAAATACTATTAAACAAAATTATCATTTTTTTTGGAACGAATAAGGTATATCTTTGCCGTATTATAAAAATAAATTTATGAGTTTACCTAAGTATCTTATCAGCCGTGTGTTTCTTGTTCAAGTATTTCTAGCCATTTTGATTATTGCGGTTTTGGGATTTCTCTTTATGCATTGGTTGACTTTTACCACAGATCACGGAAATGAAATTACAGTCCCTAATTTGAGCAAATTGACAGAAGAGCAGGTCGAGGAGAAACTGGATGAGTTAGATCTTGATTATGTATTGTTAGATAGTGTAAATTATAAGAGTGATTTTCCTAAGTTTTCTGTGGTACAGCAGGATCCTTTACCTGGAGAAAAGGTGAAAGTGGGAAGAAAGGTATATATCAAAATCAACAGTTCTGGATTTTCATCAGTGAAAGTTCCGGATTTAATTGAAAAGACGTATCGTGAAGCAGTTCCTACCTTAAAAGCGTTAGGACTGGAAGAGGGAACGATTACCTATGTGCCGAACCTTGGAAAAGATATGGTTCTGGAAATGCGTTATAAAGGAAGAAACATAAAACCGGGAGATAAAGTCCTGAAATCTTCTAAAATCGATTTGGTTTTAGGGGATGGGAAAATGAGTTATGAAGAAGAGATAGGAACGGATAGTATTGCTAATCCAACAGAAGAAATGCCAAATGAACAATAATGTAGAATCAGTTGACTTAGAAGAAGAATTATACGAACACTTTAAATTTGAAGTACCTAAAGGGCAAGCGCCTTTGCGGATTGACAAATATTTGATGGGGCTGATTCAAAATGCAACTCGTAATAAAATTCAAATTGCTGCTACGGAAGGGAATATTTTTGTGAATAACGCTACAGTTAAGTCGAATTACAAAGTAAAAGCTTTTGATATAGTACGAGTGATGCTTACGCATCCTCCCTTTGAAAATCATATCGTTCCGGAGAATATCCCATTGGACATTGTTTATGAAGATGACACCTTGTTGTTGATTAACAAAAAGCCAGGTATGGTTGTTCATCCCGGACATGGAAACTATACTGGAACTTTAGTTCATGCTCTGGCATATCATTTTGATAATTTGCCAATGAACAGCAGCGAAAGACCGGGACTGGTGCACCGTATCGACAAAGACACTTCAGGATTATTAGTGATTGCCAAAACGGAAGCTGCGATGTCCCATCTCGCGAAACAATTTGAAGCTAAGACATCCGAAAGGGAGTATGTGGCGCTTGTTTGGGGTAATGTAGTCGCCGAGTCAGGAACAATTGAAGGTAATGTAGCTCGTCATGTAAAAGACCGCATGCAAATGGCTGTTTTTGCTGATCCTGAAATAGGAAAGCCAGCAGTAACTCATTACAAGGTGTTGGAACGTTTTGGTTATGTGACGTTAATTTCGTGCCAATTGGAAACAGGAAGAACACATCAAATTCGGGTACATTTAAAGCATATTGGTCATACTTTATTTAATGATGAGCGTTATGGCGGTAATTTGATTTTGAAAGGAACGACGTTTACTAAATACAAACAGTTTATAGACAATTGTTTTAAAATATTGCCAAGACAGGCCTTGCATGCCAAAACGCTTGGCTTTGTTCATCCCATGACGGGTGAGATGATGCGTTTTGATACAGAGTTGCCTCAAGATTTTCAGGATTGTATTGAGAAATGGCGAGGATACTCTAAAACTAATTTAACGGAAGAAGGCGAGAGATAGTCTCATTGCAATACCGTACTGTTTAAGATACCTATATAAAAGAAAATCCCTCTTGATAATGATCGAGAGGGATTTTTTATGTCTTGATATATCATTGGTAAGCTTTCTTTTATTTTGGTATTGTAATACTTACGTTATTTGATTTGATATTTTTCTTTTTGTAATATTCAAAAATCAGGCAGATAGCTATTATTTGAAACAGCAGGGAGAGAAGAGAACCTTCAAAACCAAAACCTCCTCCATTCCAAAGGTTAGGACTTGGATAGCTGATATGTATTAAGGAGTAATGGTCATTACCACTTACGTTAAAGCCAAAAATAGTTCCTTGAAAAAAATTCCAGCTAAAATGTAAGGCAATAGGAAACCATAATCTCTTTGTGTATATGTAGGTAATCCCCAAAAGAATTCCTGCAATAAAAAGATCAAATAGATTTAGTATCGATATAAAATGATTACCAATATGTAACAAACTAAAAAATAGCGAGGAAACAAGTAAGGCGACATATTTATTATAGGATTGCATGAGGTTGTTTAAAATGTATCCTCGGCACAGTACTTCTTCACCAATGGCAACGAAAATAAATATACCCATATTTAGTAAAAGTTCTGTGAGGTCAAAATTAATGGATTGAATACTTATTTCATTTGTAAGAAGTAACGCTAAAAACCCTGTTAACATAATGATAAACCCTAATACTATTCCTAGGAGCAGGTTTTTCTTTACGGCTATATTTTGAAAACCGATGTTGATAAAAAAATTTCGGCCTAATTTTTTCTTAAAAAGCAATACTGTTACAAAAGTTGCCAGTAAGGTGGCTAGGGTTGTAATGAATGTTTGAAGTGAGGTTTTTGGAGTTTTAGCAGAGTTTAAATAGTCATAACCGGAAAGATAGTAAGACACTAGCTGAAACAACCCTACAATAATAAGGTAAGGCAAAACGATCTTTAATGAATTGTATAAACCGCGGTGATTGTCAAAAGAAGGGATCTTCATTTTTTATATTTTGATTTGAAAAAGACTAAGATTGTAAATCTAAAACAGAAATTAAATCATTCCAAATAAGTTGTTTATAAAGGGATTTTTTTTATTCTCTAAATGATAGAAAAGCATTAGGTGCTGACGTAACTCAAAAATAGTTCCCGCTATTATTAGATGTGGTTTTACCGTAAACATTTCGTTTTTATGTTGTTTTGTTTACGGGTGAAGAATATATTTTTGCGCAAGTGTAGTCCTAAATTAATAAAGAAATTAAGGTTTATTTACTCAATGCTTTCAAAATACGTTCTTCATTTATAATTATATCTCTAAATAATACATACGGAAACACCGGATATTTTGATGTTTTAAACACTTCAGCAATTTTTAATAATGTTGATGCAGTAATAAGGGACAAGTTCATTTCAGTATCCATTTCGCAATCAGTTACAAAATCATCACTAAATTCGGGGGCTATTAATAATATTTTCACAATCCTTAAATCATTGTGTAACGCTAATTTTTGATATGATTTTAATTGTCTCGATACTGTACTGAATTTATTATAGCCTTGTTCTTTACTTGTTTTACACTCTACAATGATGACTTCATTATTTCCAAGATTTAAAAGGATGTCTATCATGTCTTTACTAGTATTCAATTTTTGCTTCGATTTATCATCAACATTGAAACCTAAATTTGAAAAGATAACTTTAGTAAGCTCTTCAAATTTTAAACCCAGCTCACTTTCTTTTATAGCAATACCATTCTCTTTCAATAGATTGAAGTCGCGGTAGGCTACATTTGAATAGTTTTCTAAATATAAATTATCAGCATCTTTGTAATGCTCCATAATATTTGTAATATCATCCCCTCTTTGTTTTATTCCATTATCTTTTATAAAGTTAGATAAGTCACTTTTTACAATCAAATCTAGAATATCTCTGGGTTTGATATTATAATCAAGTAGGAAATCTGCTTTCATTACAAATTCATCTTGAAGCTCAAATTGATTTTTTAATAATTTATTAAATGTTGGTAAAGAATTATTAAGTTCAGCTAGCATTTTATCAAAACCATCGATTGAAATCCCAACTTTTTCATCTTTTTCTACATTTTCAAAGTATTCAACTAAACTATTTATTTTTTCTTCTAAAGTGCTTCCTTTTAAATTGGTAATATTCAAGCTGCTTTCGCAAAGGTCATTAAGGTATTTTTTCTTGTCAGTCAAAGTACTACCTTCTTTATAGATGTCTGTGGTAAGTAAACTTTTGAATGAAATACCACTATTTATGATTTCTTCAATTTTTATTGAATAGTCTAGCTTTCTATCAATATTATGTTTTTTTGCTATTTGATTTAAAATAGGCTCTTTTAATGATTTTAAGGTTCTTCTATAAAACTTATCTGCAACATCTTTTTGGCGTAGTTTTCTCAAAATCCTTACCATTTCATCAGCAACATAAATGGTGTTATCTTTTTTTGAATAAAAAATGACACCAATGTTTTTAAGACTATTGATTACATCATGAATGTCAACTTTTTTAATAGGCAAAATGGAATAGTTGATGAGTTTAACTTCTTCTTGAGAAAGCTGAAGCACATCTGCAAGTGTGAGTATTATGGATAATTCATCTGAAGTGATTCTTGCTTCACGATTATTTGCAGTATCATTGTTATAAGCGGTTGATAGACAAGATTTATAGATCCTATAATCTCTTTTTCTTTCCTCACCTAATTCAGATTTTTCATTTTCTAATTCAGTATTTAATTCTTTAATACGAATTTTTAGATCTTTTAGTTCAGTTTCGTAAAGTCTTGAAAACCAATCTTGCTTCATAATGCAGTTCCCGTCACGAATTATAATATCAATTAATATATCTAATTGGGAAGTGACCTCTTGAAATTCGCATCTTATTTGATTTAAAAATTCGTCTGAAGTAAGTGCAAAAATATTTGATACATTTTGGTTATCTACAGATTTCAAACCTTTATCAGTTGAGGTTAAAATTTTTTCAATTTCTTTAATAGTACTCGGTTTTTTGGAAATAATATTATCGATAATCTTGATAAAAGAATTTTTTTCTAAAGAACCAAGTTTGTCTAAAATCTTTTCTAATTTCATTTTTTACTTTTTAAATTGGACTTTTTACCACGATGTCAAATGCGGCACTAATTTTTTCAACTCATCTGTAAAGTAAAGGATTGTGAAATAAGCATACAATACCCACATTTAGTGATATTGTATGTTTATTCTTAAAATAAAAAGGAAGTCTACAGTATTTCAATTGTTCGAAAAGTAAGATTCACTCTAGGCGTAGTAACGCGTGTAGTGGGAGGGAGACGGTGCAGCCAGTGGGTCTGGGTTTCCTCTTTCATCACTAACAAGCTGCCGTGGGATAAGTTCTGTGATACCGTTTCCTTGCTGTCTTTGTGTTTGAAGGTAAATTTACGTTCGGCCCCAAAGCTTACAGAAGCGATTGCCCCATTTTTTTTCAATTCTTTTTCGGCATCACTGTGCCAGCCCATACCTTCGCTGCCATTATGGTACAAATTAAGAAGGCAGGAATTATAGGTCTCGCCTGACTTTTCTTCGATTAGTACTTTTAGCGCTAGTAGCTCCGGAGTCCATATCAAGGCTTCTTTACTTACTTTTGAGTAAGTATAGTTAAAATTGGTATCGCCATACCAGGCTACTTTTCTTTTGGTGATAATGGTTTTGCCGAACATGAATAGTTCATCATTTTTCCAGATGATATTTTCAATTAAATTCTTTAGGTAAAAGTCGGCTTTTTCCTGAGTCATCAGCTGTCCGTAGTAATTGACAATTCCATTTTTTGGTAGTAAGTTGTGATCTTCGTCTACTACGGTACTAAATAAATTCATTGGTTCATGCTGTTTATATGTAACAATAGCAAGGTCGGAAATTATTTCGAATTGTTTCTGTACCGCAGTCGAAAAAAATTCGTTTTTATTTTAGTATTTGTTTGTCGAATTTGAATTGCAGGGTGGAGCAAATCATTCTTTTTGTGTTGCTTTTCACGAGTATTTGCTATCGTTTTATTTTGTTTTTCAATGCATTTCCTTTTTTTATGAGTTATTGCTGAGTTTGTTTTGCGTGAGGGAGTGAAGTGGAAATCCTCCCGATTTTTTTCGGGAGATTGCAACGGAAAGCCCGACCCGTAGGGGGCACGCCCAAAATATACTTACAATTTGATTTCAAATAAGCAACAACCTTTAGTTGTTTGATAGTGTTGTGGCAAGCCTGCGGTGGAATTTAATTCGAATATTCCCAGGAAGTCAAAGCCGGCGCTCGTGTAATGGTCAATAAGTCTCACATTATTGCCTAGGGTGTCTAAGCGTATATAATATTTATCAATATTTTGTGCATATTCTTTTGCCCAGTCCACTATAGTTGCAACAAAGTTATGACCTCTAAATTTAGGATTTGTAGCAATGCGATGAATGTAAATCGCGGCGTCTTTATCTCGCTCTTCCCAGATTTCGGGATCGTTAAAAGTGATTGCCCATACGCAGGCAATTTGGTCGTCAATAAGAAGTTTCCACTGTCGGTTTTGGTTTAGTTCCTTTTCGACAAGTTGACGCTCAAAATCAGGCCAAACCACTACGTTTTTTGTTTTTTGGTATGCTGAAGCGTTTGCGTACAATCTAAATATTTCATCGACGTCCGTAACAGCTGAGTTTTCTATTTTCATAGTTAAAATTGTAGTTTTTCGTGATGTAGGCTAACTAATGATATCCTCAGCTGCTACAATGCGAATGTAATGAATAGCTTCTTGCAATCCATTATATTTTATGTCGCAACTATCGGAAGTGATTTGTCATTATAAAATCTAAAACTAGTGCTACTACTTTTTTGAAGCAAACGGGAATCTATAAAAATAGCGGCTATTCGTTTACCGTTCTAGTTCTCGATTGTGAAAGTTTTGCTACTATACAATCGTTAATTATAAGTTAAAAGAGATTTTGAAAAGGATTATATATGGGTGTAAACTTATTTTTGAGCTTACTTAATCATTAAAAACCAATAAATGAAGAAATTATTCATTTTAAGCACGCTGGCAGCTTTTGTATTTGTGCCAAGCTCAGCATTAGCACAAAAGCAGTGGCATCTAGATAAGAAAAAGAATAAAAAAACAGAAGCAGTTGCAGCTCCAGAAAAAAAATCTGAAGTTACCATTAAACCTTATGATAAGGTCATCACAAAAGACGCCATCTCTGATGATGGTTTATTCATGGTGCATAAAGTAGATAAAAAATATTATTTTGAAATCCCTAATAAGTTATTAGACAAGGACATGCTTTTAGTCAGCAGGCTGTCTAAACTGCCTTCTAATTTGGGTGGCGGTTACGTCAATGCGGGTTCTGAAACTAATGAGCAATTAGTTGTTTGGCAGCGTTTTCAGGATAAAATTTTAATCAAATTAAAATCCTATGCCGCCGTTGCAAATGACAGCTTGCCTATCAGTATTTCTGTGAGAAACAATAACTATGAGCCTACTTTGTTTGCCTTCGATATTGTGGCTTTCAGTAAAGATTCGGCCAATACGGTTATTGATGTATCCAAGTTTTACGGAAGTGATGTGAAGGCTATTAGCGGATTATCAGCCAGTATGAGAGAAACTTATAAAGTGAAAGGTATGGACGATTCTCGTAGTTTTATCACTGCTATGAAAAGTTTTCCGATGAATATCGAGGTGGTTCAGGACTTCACTTATAATGCGACTAAACCTCCAGTGCTTGAAGATACGGAAACGATTAGTATCCAAATGAACCAATCGATGATTTTATTACCTGAAAAAATGATGGAGCCGCGTCTAGCTGATCCAAGGGTGGGCTGGTTTACTGTGAGTCAGTATGATTATGGTAGCAATGAATTAAAATCAGATAAGAAAACCTATATCCGAAGATGGCGTTTAGAGCCAAAAGATGCTGTGGCTTACGCCAAAGGGGAACTGGTTGAACCAATAAAGCCGATCGTGTATTATATTGACCCTGCTACACCACAGAAACTTCGTAAGTACATCAAGCAAGGTATAGAAGAATGGCAAAAACCATTTGAAACAGCGGGTTTTAAAAACGCTATTATTGCGAAAGATCCACCAACGAAAGAAGAAGATCCCGATTTTAGTGCAGAGGACATACGGTATTCGGTAATACGCTACGTAGCCAGTACGACACGTAATGCGGTTGGTCCGAGTGTTTCTGACCCTCGAACGGGAGAGATTATAGAGAGTGATATCATTTGGTACCACAATCATTTGCGTTCTTATAGAAATCGTTATTTATTAGAAACAGGTGCGGCTAATCCTTCTGCACGTACATTAAATACAAGTGATGAAGAAATGGGGGAGATGATGCGTTTTGTTATAGCCCATGAGGTAGGACATGCGCTTGGTTTTCCACATAATATGGGAGCGAGTTGTGCCTATGATACGGAGAGTTATAGAAACGCCGCTTTCAACCCAAAAAAATGGAATAGCGGCGAGTTTGATGGATTATGCTCGTTTTAATTATATAGCACAGCCGGGAGACAAAGGAGTCCGCTTTATTCGCCAGATGGGGCCTTATGATCATTATGCGGTTAATTGGGGGTATCGGATAATTCCAAACTTGGTTACTCCGGAAGCA
Organism: Flavobacterium sp. ACAM 123; assembly: GCF_000264055.1. Lineage (GTDB taxonomy): Bacteria > Bacteroidota > Bacteroidia > Flavobacteriales > Flavobacteriaceae > Flavobacterium. The sequence continues at coordinate 11,636 of NZ_AJXL01000080.1, forward strand.
GAAGTTCCTACCTTGGACAAGTGGATTCTAGAAAAAGCGGGAGATCCCATGTATAAGTTCGGAAAGCAAAGCAGCAGTTTTGATCCAACTTCACAAACGGAAGACATAGGGAACAGTTCTATGAAAGCCAGTAGCTACGGACTTAAAAACTTAGAATATGTGGCAACGCATTTGTCGGAATGGACGAGTGATGTGACTAATAATTATGATGATTTAAGTGAATTGTATGATGAGCTTTTGAGTGTATGGAGCCGCTATATAGGACATGTTGTGACGAATGTAGGCGGTGTGTATGAGGATATTAAAAAGCCAAATCAAAAAGGATTAGTTTATACGGTTGTGCCCAAAGTGCAGCAGCAAGAAGCGATGCAATGGTTACAAACTAACGCATTTGCTTCACCTACTTGGCTGGTTAATTTAAAGACTTTAAAAAATACAGATTACGCCGGTTATACAGAACGTTTTAGAAAGTTACAGGCCAGACATTTAGATGATGTTTTGAGTTTTGATCGTATGGGTCGCTTAATGGATGCCGAAATTTTAGGAACCAGTAATTATACCGCCTTGGACTTACTGCGTGACATGCGAAAAGGGATTTGGACAGAAGCTAATACTGCAACTCCAGTATCTATTTATCGCAGAAACTTACAGCGCGCTTATATTGTAAGAATGGAGTACCTTATGAAAGAGGAAATCAAGTCAAATCGGTCAGGTGATTACTACAATGTCGCACAATCTGATGTTCGAGCTTTGGTAAGAGGAGAATTAAAAACCTTAAAAACGGCGTTGGTTATAACGAAAAGTAGAGCCGTAAACATAGAGACTAAGTACCATTATTCGGACTCCATTGAGCGAATCGCTTTGATTTTGGATCCTAAATAAAGAAAAATAATGTTCATAAAAAAGTCCGCTCTCGAGCGGGCTTTTTTTAAATGGAATTAACTGCATGCCGTTCATATGTCTTTGTAAGTAGAGATTTGGCATGTGGATATGAAATTTTATAGTCCTTAGTTGGAAATTCAAAAACATAACTTTTACCTGATAAAAATATCAGACCATGTATTATTGATTCTGGGAAAAAACTAAATTTATCCAAGAAGTAATCATAGGTTTTATTAGAATAATTAGTTACTAAAAAAGGGAATGAGTTAGGCATAAGGTAGAGGTCTTCTATATATTGTTTGTCAACAATAATTTTTTTGTTGAATTCAAAGTAATGAAGTTCTTTATTTTCTTTTTTTAATTGGATTAGTTCCACAACAGATAAGGGTATCTTGGAGTTGGTATGATAGAATAATATTGATTTGGATACGTCGATAAGGACCCACTTTTGAAACTCTCTTGAGTATATCTCATTGAACGAGTGTCCCCCTCGTATCGTTTGGTCTTTTGTGATGATTTTTAGTCCCCACTCTTTTACTTTTAAATCGTTGATTACACAAAAATTATTATAAGCCTGCGATAAGTCACTGCAAACACCTCCTTCGCCTCTTATCATTTTCCGTAATGCTATGTTGGAGGATTTTCCAAGTCCTGGACCTCCTTTGATATGGTTTCTGAGCCATTTTGCTATTTTTTTTGCTTTTTCAAGATCACTTAATTCTACTTTCGGTTGAGTCAAAATCATGCGATTCAACTGAAAATAAATAGGAGGAATATCATATTTAGGGTTGATGGTATTGTAGCAAAAGTTCTCAATACGATCAACCGATGATCTTTTGGAAACCATTCTGAATCTTATTTTGAACAACAGAGAATGTCTCCTAAAATACCAAAGTAAAGGTTTACTCATAATTCAGTTTATTATAGGTTTGCACTACCTAAATATAAAGAATTAAAGGGTTAAATAATTTACTAATCGTTTAAAATCAGATATATACGATGAATGGAAGCGCCGTAGCGTATTGGTAAATGTAGAGGATTGTTGAAAGTATATAAATCAAGTAGAAAAAATCTTAATTTTAAAATACACTACTGGGATTTTTCAATTAATTGAAGTATCGTAAATAGTACTTGAATAGGTTTAGTGAATAATCGAGGTTATTAAGAAGGTTCTATTTCTGGCTATACATTTCGATTTGTTTTTTCAACAAGCGTTGCTGCAGCCAGCTGGATAATTTTTTTTCGGAGCTCGCAGTAAGCCCTTCTTTACTTTTATAAATCAATACGGGTACTGTTTTGATACTATCCGTATTTTCATTAAAAGTATGATTGCCTAGTGAAATATTATCTACTTCTGGGAACAAAATTTTTATTTCAGCCAATAAGCTTTTATTGTCATAAGTGTTTAATGCAAGTTCTTTCTTTAGCTTTAAAATTGAAACATCTTTTTGACTTAGTTCAGATTTGTTAAAATTAATTTCGCTAAGAATATCGCTTTTAAGATCTGTTGTGTCCTGCATTACAGTGAGCTTAGTGTCGTTTATATCGTACTCTTTAAGTCTTTTATTTAGTTCCTTAATTTCATTTGCGCTATATCTTTTTGAAAGAAATCCGAGTTCGAGTTTTTTTGGCTTTTGATTGAATTTTGTCTTCTTATATAATATGACAATTCCTTTATTTGAAAATTCCATTTCTGTAAAGAGATCAACCTGGTGTTGGAACTTTTTCTCTTCGATTAAGAGGTATGCAAAATAGATGCTAGGCAGTATTAAAACTGTAATCAAGATTGAAATGATATATTTTACCTGTTTTTGTGATCTATCATCCAGTTGCTTTTTGGTAGGGTACTTTAAGAATTTTACTATCAAAAAGGTGGAGATACAAATAAATACGCAGTTTATAGAATACAAATACATTGCGCCGAAAAAGAATCTATAACTCCCTAATGCTAAACCATATCCTGCAGTACAAAGCGGAGGCATAAGCGCTGTTGCAATAGCAACACCAGGTATAGGATTGCCTTTCTCTACTCTTGTTATGGCAATCGCACCAACCAAACCGCCAAAAAAAGCGATAAGGATATCGTAAATATTAGGCGAAGTTCTAGATAATAGTTCGGGCTGCGTTTCTTTGAATGGACTCACATAAAAATAGATGGTAGAAACTAATAAGCCCACTAGGGTTGCTATAATCAGATTTTTTAAAGACCTTTTTAGTAAATCGAAATCATAAACACCTAGCCCAAAGCCGGCTCCTATGATAGGGCCCATTAAAGGCGATATCAGCATCGCACCTATAATTACTGCAGTAGAATTCACATTCAGTCCAATGGACGCTACGACAATAGCGCACGCTAAAATCCATAAATTAGAACCTCGAAAGGAAATATTGGATTTTACAAAATCTAATACTTTTTTCTTTTCTTCTTCTCCTTTACTAAGGTTGATATAGCCAAAAAAACTACTGAATATTGTTTTCACTCACACTTTCTTTTAAAGTATTTTTTAAATAGACAAAGCCTATTACGCCCGCGATTAAAGAAGAAAGTAGAATAATAAATTTTGCATTACTAATTATTGTTTTGTCATCAAAAGCAAGTAAAGTTATGAAAATGGACATTGTAAACCCGATACCTCCCAAAAATCCTACGCCAATAATCGTTTTCCAATTCATATCAGAAGGGAGTTTACAAATTCCTACAGAGACAGCCAAAAGACTAAACAGATAGATGCCCAGAGGTTTCCCTACGATTAATCCTAAAGCAATTCCAATACTGTAATGTTGGGCAATAGTTTCTCCTATGTTTGAACTGATCACAATCGCTGTATTTGCTAATGCAAAAAGTGGAAGTATCAAAAAACCAACCGGTTTATGTAGAAAATGTTGCAAAATGGATGAGGTAGAGTTTTTATCTCCATTTCCAAACGGGATAACAAAAGCTAATAAAACTCCAGTAACAGTGGCATGGATTCCTGAATGTAGCATAAACCACCACATAATAACCCCACCAATAATATAAGGGATTAAGCTTTTAATTTTCATGCGATTAAGTACAAACAATACTAGCATTGTACCTAAAGCGTAAAAAAGATTAGACCATAGAATGGTTTTTGTATAAAATATGGCAATAACCATGATCGCTCCTAAATCGTCTATTACAGCTAATGCCGTTAGAAATACTTTCAAAGACAGTGGCACTCGATTCCCTAATAAAGATAGGATTCCCAATGCAAAAGCAATATCAGTCGCCATAGGGATACCCGCTCCAGCTTGTGCGATTCCTCCATAGTTTAAAAACAAGTACAGTCCAGCAGGAACAAGCATTCCTCCCAAGGCTGCAAATATGGGCAGTAAAGCGTCTTTTATATTTGATAGTTCCCCTTCATAGATTTCTCTTTCTAATTCCAAACCAATTAATAAAAAGAAGATGGTCATTAAACCATCATTAATCCAGTATTCTAGACTTTCTCCTCCCAGTTTCATGTGCCAGGTCTGAAGGTATTGTGACCCAAAGATTGAATTTGCCATAAACAAAGAGAATATGGTGCACGCTATAAGTATAAGTCCGGTTGATTTTTCGCTTTCAAAAAACTCATTAAATAAATTTGAATTATAAATGCGTTTTATTGTTTTTTTCATTTTTGCTTTCATGGATTCTTTTTACCCTAAAACTGGAAGAGTTTCCGTTTTGGTTACTAATGTAAAGGACTAATCATTAGAAATACAAAAATAGCTAAATAGTTACCAATCTCCTCGTAGAAATTGATAATATTATCAGAAGTTGCAGTATTGGAGTTTTTAAAACAGGAATTTAAATTCTATTTTTTTAATAATTAGAGGCTAACAAAAGGAGAGCGCGATATAATTTAAGCAACTTTTTTTCAAATTGACAATACTAGGGCGACTGTTTTTTGAATTATTTAATAGGGAAAGTTAATTTTCGTTTAATGTCAGGACTAGTGCTATTTAAAATTATTTTTCATTTCGAGTTTCAATAGTAAATCGTTTTGTTTGTCATCTTGTAGTGTGAAAACAGGTTTGTCAAATGCGACAAATCTATTTTTCGCATAAAATCCTAGCACTCTGTAATTTTCTTCCCATACTCCTAACCAAGATATATGTAATTTGTCTTTGATGTGCTATTTCTAAAGCGTAATCAATTAGAAGCTGGCCTACTTTGTTACCTTGGTATTCCTGTAAAACATGAATACGATTGTTTTCCATTGCGTTCTCATCCAGTAATTCAGTTTGCGCTCCGCCAAGATTTATTTTTAAATAACCAATGGTTTTGATGTCTAAAATGGCAAAGTAAAAGGAAGATTATGGAGTAGTAATCTCCTTTGTTAGTTTTTGTACATTAAAACTTTGGGAGATATAATTCTAAAGGGTCAGCGGAGTATTTACCGCGGCAAAAGTTTTTGTGAAGGTTTTGCCGCCGATAATTTGAAGCGATTATAAATCTGATAGGACTACTTTTCTAATTTTAATTTTGCTCGTGGTAAAAAAGTTGAACTATGGTTGTACTATTCAGAATCAAAAATAGCATATTTAGAAGGCGGTACAATTTTTATTTCCTATTTCAGCATTAAACAAATCAATTTATAAAAGTCTATTTTTTGTTTTTCAATTAGTACTTTTGATTCTGGCTTAAAAAAGAACTTTAAATAGGATTAATTATGAAAATTGTAATATCACCAGCTAAGTCTTTAAATTTTGAAACGGAATTACCTACTTCTAAATATACTGAGCCTGCTTTTCTAAAGGAATCAAGACAGATTCAAAAAGTATTAAAGCAACAGTCTCCAAAAGACCTATCTGAATTAATGGATATTTCAGCAAAATTAGCCGACTTGAATTGGCAACGCAATACAGATTGGAAAACGCCTTTCACTCCTGAAAATGCGCGTCCTGCTATTTACGCCTTTGATGGAGATGTTTATACTGGCTTAGATGCGTATTCGATTCCGACAGAAAAATTAGAAATGTTACAAGATAGTTTGAGAATACTTTCGGGTTTATATGGCATGCTAAAACCTTTGGATTTAATGCAGGCCTATCGATTAGAGATGGGTACAAAATTACCTGTTGGAGATCATAAAAACTTATATGAATTTTGGAAAACTAAAGTAACAGATGCTTTAAATAAAGAATTAGAAAAAGAGGAGTTGTTCGTCAATTTAGCAAGTAATGAATATTTTTCGGCGGTAGATGTTAAAGCATTAAAAGTTGCGGTAATCACTCCCGATTTTAAGGATTATAAAGATGGAAAATTGAAGATAATCAGTTTTTATGCCAAGAAAGCTAGGGGTATGATGGTGCGATATATTATAGATACAGAAGCAAAAACGATAGAAGACTTAAAGGGCTTCAATTATGGAGGTTATCAATTTGATGCTACTCTTTCAAAAGCGGAACATTTGGTATTTACTCGATAATCATTTTGTATAATATGCC
>NZ_AJXL01000081.1 GCF_000264055.1 Flavobacterium sp. ACAM 123
AATTAACACTGTTTTTTACTTGTTATTTCTTTCTTTAAAATTCAAGCAAGTACAACTGATGAGAGCACAAAAATAACGTTGGATTTAAACAATGTTACTATTGAAAGGGTGCTCAGCAAAATTGAAGCAAAAACTGATTTCAAATTTCTCTTTAATAGAAGCGACGTCGATATTAATAAATTAGTTTCTATTAGGGCTAAACAACAAACAGTTAAAAATATTTTAAATAAAATATTTTTAGGTATGCCAATTTCTTATCAGTTACAAGATAAACAAATTATACTAACTTCTAATAAGAGTAAAGAAGGAGTAAAGAAATTAGTAATCAACCAACAAAGCGAAATCAAAGGTGTAGTATCTGATAGTAATGGGATGTCAATTCCTGGCGTTACCGTTATTGTTATGTCGACTAAAGTAGGAACATCAACAGATTTTGATGGAAACTATACCATTAGAGCTAAAAAAGGAGACGTGTTGCAATTCAGCTTCCTTGGTATGAAAACCATTAAAGCCACCGTGGGCACATTAAATAATATCAACATCGTGATGCAAGATGAGGCTCAAGGCTTGAATGAAGTAGTAGTAACCGCTTTTGGAATTCAGCGAAAAAAAAATATTTTACCTTATGCTGCTCAGCAGATAGACGGGGATGATGTAAATAAAACGAAAGGGGGCAATATTGCTTCTGGTTTATCAGGAAAAATATCAGGCTTGCAAATTAGTCAGGGAAATGCCGTTGGAGGTTCTGTGAATGTAGTAATTCGAGGAGCTAAATCATTAACTGGAAATAATCAGGCATTATTTGTAGTTGATGGCGTACCTGTAGATAATTCCAACACGAATACCAGCGCACAACAAACAGGAGGCGGTGGATACGATTATGGAAATGCTGCGGCAGATATTAATCCAAATGATATTGAATCAATCAATGTATTGAAAGGAGCGGCTGCAAGTGCCTTATATGGATCAAGGGCTGCAAATGGAGTTGTTATGATTACTACAAAAAAAGCAAAAAAAGGGATTAATATTTCTGTGAATTCTGCTTTGTTGGTTGGTCAAATTGACAAGTCTACTTTTGTTAATTACCAACAGGAGTATGGCGCTGGTCGTTCAGCCGAATATGGAAGAAATGGTTTTCTTCTCTTTGATGCTAACGCTGATGGCATGGATGATCTAGTTGTTCCAACATTCGCTCCAAGATCTTGGGGCCCAAGGTATGACCCTAATCTCCTAGTTTATGATTGGGAATCTTTTGATCCAAGTTCGCCTAGTTATCGCCAACCAAAACCTTGGGCTATGCCAGAAAATGGACCAGAGACTTTTTATGAAACTTCGGTATCTAGCACTCAGAGCATTCTTATTGATGGTTTGATCGCAGATAAGGGTTCTATTAAATTCGGATATACAAGAAATGATGAAAGAGGAACAGTTCCTAATAGTAGAGTTTTAAAAAACAACTATAGTCTTAATGGTACGTACAACTTAAAGAGTAATCTTACGTTAGGGGCTACAGTTAATTTCTCCGAAATTGTTGGTAAAGGTAGATATGGAACTGGATATGACAGTGGCCGAAATGTTAACAGTACTTTCAGACATTTTAACCAAACAAATTATGACATCCAGGAACAAAAAGACGCTTATTTTAGAACGCGAAGAAATATTACTTGGAACTGGGCAGATCCTACCACGCCTGAAGGAATAAGACCGGCATTTTCAAATAATCCATATTGGACTATTTACGAAAACTATGAGAACGATACTAGAAGTAGAGTGATCGCAAACACGTTTTTATCCTATAAAGTGACGGATTGGTTGAACGTTCTTGGACGAATGTCAATTGATACTTATAGTGAAAATCAACAACAACGAGTGGCTGTAGGTAGTGCAGGAATTCCTTCCTATTCTCGATTTGATAGAAGTTATAAAGAAACAAATTATGATTTGCTAGCAACAGTCGATAAAAAATTATCCGAAGACTTCAACCTTAATGCGCTTGCTGGAATGAACATAAGAAAAAACACGATTAGTTCTGTTTTTTCTTCCACATCAGGTGGGTTAGTAATACCTAACTTTTATGCTATTTCTAATTCTCTAGGAACTGTTCCTGCACCAATAGAAAGTTATCAACCTAAAGCAGTAGATGGGTATTTTGGGGGAACGACGCTAACTTATCGTGACTTTTTAACTTTGGATGCCACTTTAAGACGGGATATATCTTCGACCTTACCGTCTGATGATAATGCTTATAATTATTATGCTGTTTCTAGCAGTTGGTTATTTTCTCATCATCTAGAAAATCTGGGTTGGCTTTCCTCTGGTAAAATACGTGCTAATTATGCTACTGTTGGTAATGATGCACCTTGGGGAAGTCTTACTGATGTATATGATAAACCAAATCCCTTTGGAAGTGGTTTATTATTTTCTGTACCCAATACTAAAAACAATGGTAATTTAAAACCAGAAATGACGGTCAGTAGGGAAATAGGTTTAGAAATGTCTTTTCTAAATAATAGGTTTGGATTTGATGCTTCTTACTATCATACCAATACGGTGGACCAAATTATACCTGTGGCAGTATCTGTGGCGACAGGTTATTCGAGTAAGTTTATTAATGCTGGTGATATCGAGAATAAAGGTGTCGAATTATCGCTATTTGGGGCTCCTATTCGGAATCGAAATTTTTCTTGGAACGTAAATGTTAATTTTTCTCGAAATAGAAATAAGGTACTCTCTTTGTATGAGGACAGTACAAATTTACAATTGGCTTCATTTCAAGGAGGTGTTAGTTTAAATGCTTCTGTTGGTAGGCCTTACGGAGAACTTCAAAGTTATACCTATGAATATTTAAATGGAGAAAGAGTAGTTAAAGAAAATGGATTATGGAAACAATCTTCTAGTACTTCTAATATAATAGGAAATATAAATCCAGATTGGATTGGAGGGATAAATAATACATTTAGATATAAAGATCTTACTTTAAGTTTCTTGATCGATGTACGCAAAGGTGGAGATTTATTTTCATTGGATATGTACTATGGAAGCGCTGCCGGTCTTTATCCTAGAACAGCAGGTTTAAATGATCTTGGTAATCCTGTCCGTGATGCAGTTGCAAATGGTGGTGGAGTTATATTGCCAGGTGTTACGGCAGATGGTAGTCCAAATACAAAGAGGGTTACTATTACGTCTAATAATAGTTTTTATGAACCTCAATCAGAGTTCGTCTATGATGCTAGTTATGTAAAGCTAAGAGAATTATCACTTTCGTATTCGCTACCAAAAAAATTGACAACTAAATACTTTGAAGATATTGAATTGTCTCTTATCGGAAGGAATCTTTGGATTATCCATAAAAATGTACCTTACGCAGATCCAGAAGAGAACCTGTCATCAGGTAATGTACAAGGATACCAGAGTGGTTCGTATCCAACTACTAGAACAATTGGTTTTAATGTTAAATTAAAAATATAAACGCAACGTAATGAAAAAAATATTTATTTTAATCATTCCTTTCATCCTGCTTTGTTTAGGTTGTACTAAGGACATAACAAGTTTTAATGAGGAGACAAAGAGAGCTGCCACTGTTCCGCAGGGAGCTTTATTCACTAACGCAGTTAAAAACCTCTCTGATGGTCTGGCTTCCGCTAGCGTGAATACTAATGTTTTTAGACATTTTGTAAAGCATTGGGGACAAGCAGTTATTCAGCAAGAAGCCCAGTATGATTATATTACTCGAGCAATTAATGAAAACTGGTGGAGTAGAATGTACAAAGATGTTTTAAATGACCTTCGAGAGTCCGCTCTTGTTATTTCGAGAGATGCAAGTTTAAGCGCTGGCCAAAAAGCCAACCAATTGGCAATGGTAGATATAATGCAAGTTTATACTTATGATATTGTTGTAAAAACATTTGGAGATGTACCTTATTCAGATGCGTTAGATAATAATAACCTTTTCCCTGTTTATGATGATTCACGAATAATTTACAATGATTTGTTAAAGCGACTTGATGAAGACATCGTTGCTTTAAGCATCGCGTCAAAAGGTTTTTCTGTTTCTGAAGACATTATCTATCAGGGAAATATTTCTAAGTGGGTAGCATTTGCAAATTCGTTAAAGTTAAGAATGGCTATTACGCTGGCCGATGTCGATGGAATTGCAGCAAAAGAATTCTTTGAACAAGCAAATTCAAAGGCAATTACTCTTGAAAATCAAATGGCATTTATTCAATACTACAATTCACCACCCAACAATAATCCTTTGTATGATGAACTGGTTCTAGCAAATAGAACGGACTACATTGCCGCTAAGGATTTAGTAGACGTGCTTCTTGAGTTAAATGATCCACGATTGCCAAGTTTTTTTGGAGTAAATAATTCAGGAGAATATGTCGGTGGAGTAGTAGGACGTGCCAGTAATTATCCAGGAATGTCTAAGCCAAGTGCACGTATCGCTGCACCAGATGCTCCGAATGTGCTGATCGATTTAGTTGAGGTTGAATTTCTACGAGCGGAAGCAAAGGAACGTGGCTATAATATTCCTGGTACTGCAGAGGAACATTACAATAATGCCATAAAGTATTCCATTTTTACTTGGGGAGGATCTGCTGTCAAAGCGCAGACTTATTTAAATCAACCTAAAGTAGCATACTCGACCGCTGTAGGGGGATGGAAGCAGAAAATTGGTTTTCAGAAATGGATCGCTTTATATAACCGTCCTTTTGAAACTTGGACAGAGATGAGAAGGTTGGATCATCCGCAGTTGCCATTAGCAGAAAATGCGATCTCCGGTTTTCCTAACAGATTAAGATATCCTGGTAATGAACAACAGTTGAATTTTTCTAATTATACTGTTGCTGCCTCTAACATAGGTGGCGATGAAACGGAAACAAAATTATTCTGGGATATCTTCTAACAAATAAATTATTTAATATGAAAAAAGGACTTTTAATCCTTCTCGCTTTCCTGGGCATCTCGTCTTTTGCCCAGGACAGACTTACGGGTAGAAATTTCGCTACAAGATCAGAAGTAATAAGTAAAAACGGAATGGTGGCATCAAGTCAGCCACTTGCGACCCAAATTGGTTTGGATATTTTAAAGAAAGGCGGTACTGCTGTAGATGCAGCTATCGCGGTAAATGCGGCCTTAGGACTGATGGAACCCACAGGAAGTGGAGTTGGTGGAGATCTTTTTGCGATTGTATGGGATGCTAAAACGGAAAAACTGTATGGATTAAACGCTAGTGGAAGATCGCCAAAGACATTAAGTATGTCGTATTTTAAGAAAAACAATATTACAAAAATCCCAGCAACTGGGCCTCTTCCCGTTACTGTCCCTGGTTGTGTTGACGGCTGGTTTGAATTGCACAATAAATTCGGAAAATTATCTATGGATGAAATTCTTTCGCCTACAATAGCGTACGCTGAAGAGGGTTTTCCGGTCTCAGAACTGGTTGCTTATTACTTAGAAGGTTCTGTATCTCGGTATATGAAGCAGTTCCCAAACGTTGAAGAAACCTATACAAGCGATGGGAAAATACCCGGTAAGGGCGATTTATTTAGAAACCCATTTTTAGCGGAAACGTATAGGAAAATTGCAAAAGGGGGACGAGATGAATTTTATAAAGGAGCTATTGCTAATACGATCTCTAGTTTCATTAAGGAACAAGGTGGTTTTCTTAGTTATGAAGATCTCGCAAATCACCACTCTGAATGGGTCAATCCTGTTTCTACTAATTACAGAGGGTATGATGTATGGGAACTTCCACCAAACGGGCAAGGTATGGCTGCGCTACAAATGCTTAATATAATTGAAGGATATGATTTTAGTGCCATTCCATTTGGTAGTGCAAAGCATTTGCACATTGTCAATGAGGCTAAAAAATTAGTATTTGAAGACAGGGCCAAGTATTATGCCGATATGAATTTTGTTAAAGTTCCGGTGCAACAACTTCTTTCAAAGGAATACGGAGATAAAAGAAGAAAACTGATAGATCCAAATAAGTCGGGAACATATCAAGCTGGTAAAGTAAGTCACACGGGGACAGTATATATGACCGTTGCTGATAAAGAGGGGAATATGGTTTCCCTAATTCAAAGTAATTACCGAGGGATGGGTTCTGGAATGGTTCCGCCGAAATTGGGCTTTATGTTACAAGATAGAGGGGAATTATTTGATCTAGAAGAGGGAAAGCCAAACTCATTTGCACCAGAAAAACGTCCATTTCATACTATTATTCCTGCTTTTGTTACCAAAGATCAAAAACCCTTCATGAGTTTTGGAGTAATGGGAGGAGACTTTCAACCACAAGGACACGTACAAATCTTGATGAATATGATCGACTTTGGAATGAATTTACAAGAAGCGGGAGATTCTCCCAGATTTGAGCATATAGGATCTTCTTCTGTTACTGGTGAGCTGGCATTAGGTCAAGGTGAAATATTAATAGAAAGCGGTTTTGATTTTGAAGAAATAAGAAAGTTGATGAATATGGGACATAAAGTCGGATTCGGAGGCTACTATGGAGGTTATCAAGCTATAATGTATGATGCGAAAAGGAAAGTGTACTTTGGTGCATCTGAATCGCGTAAAGACGGACAAGCATCAGGATACTAAAAGGAATGTATTTCAAGAGAGATACTTTAAGTCAAAAACTAATTACTATGAGAAAATTTTATGCATTTTTAATCCTTTTCAGTTTATCCACGTTTGTGTCTTTTGGTCAAGAGTATCCAACTCCTGTTGAAGGAGATTACGTAATTGAAAACTTTCAGTTTGAAAGTGGAGAAAGCCTACCTAAATTGAACCTCCATTATAGAACGATTGGTAAACCAACAAAAGGGATTGATGGGAAAGTTAATAACGCAATATTGATTAAACACGGAACAACCGGGAGCGGCAAAGGATTTTTAAGTTCAAAATTTGGAGGGAATCTATTTGGCTCGGGACAATTATTAGATGCAAATAAGTATTTTATAATTCTAACAGATGATATTGGTCATGGTGATTCTAGTAAGCCAAGTGATGGATTGCATATGAGTTTTCCAAAATATACGTATGATGACATGGTTCTTGCTAATTATAAATTACTGACCGAGCATTTGAATGTAAATCATTTACGTTTAGTAATGGGAACGTCTATGGGCGGCATGCAATCTTGGGTCTGGGGGTATACTTATCCTGACTTTATGGACGCCATCATGCCTTTAGCTAGTTTACCCATCGAAATTGCGGGAAGGAATAGAATGCAAAGAGATTTGATAGCCAAACTTATTGAAATGGATCCGGAATGGAAAAAGGGAGGGTACACTGCACAACCAAAAGTGGGTCTGTCTGGGGCAATTGGTCAATTAATGTTTATGGTGAGTAGCCCATTGCAATGGCAAAAATCAGCATCAACAAGAGAAGAAGCAGAGGAAATGTTAGATAAACTTATAGAGAGATATTCATCAATTATGGATGCTAATGATATGATTTATGCATTTGAATCGTCTCGGTTTTATAACCCAGCTCCGCATCTTGCAAAAATAAAAGCGCCCTTGTTAGCCGTTAACTCAGCAGATGATCAAGTAAATCCTCCTGAGTTAGGTTTGATGGAAAAAAATATTCAGTTGGTAGAAAAAGGAAAGTACATCCTGTTGCCCATAACAGATTTAACTAGCGGTCATGGGACACATTCTAATCCAAGCATTTGGGGAAAATATTTAGAAGAGTTACTTATCAGATCTGAAAGTAAATAAGATAGCTTGCCTTTGCTTGGTTAAAAAAAAAGAAGTAAAAAGAATCAATCCCTTAGCAAAACTCACTTAAAGAGTTTGTTAAGGGATTTAGTGTTTCTGACGAAAAAGAATTTCACTACTAGTATGATCTAGAAAACCAATGATTTTAAATAAAACCAGTAAAGTATTTTCTTCAAAGAAAGATTTGTTCAGTAGAAGGATTCGCCATTCATATTAACCGTTAACCATGAAGCTCCTGGGAAGGCTTCATTTAGCGTAATTGAGAACCCAGAAAGGGTGCTGTGTTCTAAATTTTGTCCTTCGTTAAGTAGTTGAGCTTTTATTTTTTCGTGCTGATCATCGGTTAATTTAATTCGTAGTTCTTTCATAAGATGTCTTTATTGAGTTGGTTTTTTATTAAAGGTCATTTATTTGTTCTTATGTAAGATATTTTTAAAGTTACGTATATAGCATATGAAATTATAATTTAGCCCAAATCACGCTAGTACAACGACGATATATTATGAAAACAGCACAATGCAATTGGGCTATTTTGAATTCATAATCGCTGCGATGAACTTGTTAAAGAAAATAATCTTATTCCAACAAATCCAATTGACGGAAGAATTCCGTTGTTTCTATTTCAAAAATATCTTATGGGATTTGATGTCCCATTTGGTTGTGAATGGAAATTTTGATATCTGTATTTGGGAGACTGTTTTGAGCAAGCCATTTCAAATTGTCAATGGCTTTTATGATGTCGTCCTGACCGCCTCATAAAAAGTGCAATAGTGACGCAGCATGTACGTGATTTATTTCAAGAATTATTTGGGGAACCGATAGATGTGGTAAAGTCGGATTAAAGAGTAAGGCAGGGCAGTTGATTGTATTATATCAAAACAATAGTACAGTTAATTAAGAGTATCACATTACGGTTTTCAGTAAAATAGACATTTTTTAATTTAGTATTTTTACAATGATTCATTTGTGCTAAATGGTACTTTTATACCGTTTTTTATTGCGATATTGCTATTGAAAGGAGTAGGGTTGAAGTAACATTACTATAAGGTACTCATTATAAGTGTAAAGAATGAAAGTATTACATACTGCCGATTGGCATTTAGGAAAAAAACTGGATCATTTTTCTCGTTTGGAAGAGCAACAGAGGGTAATGAATGAAATTTGTGATATTGCTGATAGCCAGAATGCGGATGTAGTTGTAGTAGCAGGTGATTTATTCGACACCTTCAATCCTCCAGTAGAAGCTGTTGATTTACTGTATAAGACCTTGAAAAGACTGACCAATAACGGGAAACGCCCCGTGGTTGCCATCGCGGGTAATCATGATAGTCCGGATCGAATTGATTCGCCCAATCCTTTGGCACGAGAATGTGGGATTCTATTTGTCGGTAATCCGGATGTTACGATTCCAACGGTGACTATTGAGAACGGATTTGAAATTACCCAATCAGAAAATGGATTTTTAGAAATTCAACTTCCCCAATATGAATTTCCTATTCGTATTATCACAACACCTTATGCTAATGAATTGCGATTGAAAAGATACTTAGGAGCCGAAAATAAGGAAGGACAATTGAACCAATTATTACAAGATTCTTGGGCAGCGCTTGCAGATAAATACTGCAATACTAAGGGTGTTAATATTCTGACCACACATTTGTATATGCTAAAGCGCGGAGGTGAAATCTTAGAAGAACCCGATGGGGAAAAACCATTGCGTATAGGGAATGCTGATATCGTTTATACAGATTGCATTCCGCATCAAATTCAATACACCGCTTTAGGGCACCTGCATCGTTTTCAAAACGTTGGGGGGCATCCTAGTCCTGTAGTGTACTCCAGTAGTCCATTGTCTTATAGTTTTTCGGAAGCGGGACAAGAAAAGAAAGTAGTTCTAATTGAGGTACAACCCAACTATGCCGTGAAATTTACCGCCATTCCGTTGCAATCAGGGCGGGTCTTGCACCGAAAACGATTTGAAAATATAGACGATGCTGTATCTTGGTTGTTAAAGAATCCCTATTGTTTAGTCGAATTAACATTGGTGAGCGATACCTTTTTTACCACACAAGATTTAAAGAAAATTCATGAAAGCCACGACGGAATTATTCATATAATTCCAATTGTAACTAAGGATGGTAATGCGGAACAACAAACTCCAAAAGTAAATTTAGACCAGGATATTCAGGGACTATTCAAGGATTATTTTATATCAAAACACAAACAGGAACCCAACGATGAACTATTGGATTTGTTCAATGAAATTATTGGAAGTCAAGCTAAAAACGAATAAAAACGCCCCTTATGTTACCATTAAAGTTAAGTATTACCGGTTTGTATTCGTATCAGAAGAAACAAACGATTGATTTTGAAGAATTGACTAATGCGGGCTTATTCGGTATTTTTGGAGCTGTTGGTTCTGGGAAATCTTCTGTTTTGGAAGCCATTGGTTTTGTTTTATATGGGGATACGGAGCGTTTAAACAAGACAGATAAACGTTCCTATAATATGTTGAATCTAAAATCAGATAAAGCCAATATTGAATTTGAGTTCTTAAATTTTGAAGAACGAAAATTTAAATTTGTAGCTGATTGGAAGCGGAAAAAGCGTTTTGAAGAAACTACATCAATAGAACGACTAGCCTATGAATGGAAAGGGGAGGAATGGATTCCAATGACATCTGCTGATGCAACAGAGATCATTGGACTAACCTATGAAAATTTTCGTCGTACAATTATCATTCCGCAAGGAAAGTTCAAAGAATTTTTAGATTTGAAAGGCAAAGAGCGTTCGGATATGATGAAGGAAATTTTTCATCTGCAGCGATTTGATGTAGCGTCTAAAGTAGGAATATTACAAAGTACCACCAGAACTCAATTGGATCAACTAAAAGGAGCCTTATCAGGATTTGAAGCGATTTCGAAAGAAACGATTGCGGCTTTAGAAATAGAGGTTACAGCAGGAGGTACGGAATTACAAAAAAGCAAAGCAGAGTTGGGATTGGCGGAAACAGAACTCCAACAATTGAGGACATTAAAAGCAAATTTTGAAGATTTAGAGAAAAAGAAAAACCTTCTTTTGACTTTAACTGAAAAGAAGCTAATAATGGAAGCGTTACAGGCAGAAATTGATGCCTTTGAAAGAACAGAAAAGACCTTTAAAGCCGTTTTCAATAATTTGCAGTCTGCAAAAACTAGTTTTGATCAGACGAATAAACGACACCTTTTAGTTGCCGCTAACAAGAAAATAGTAGAACAAAACAGGGCAACAAATCAAATTATACTAAATGGTTTGCAGCCACAATTTGACGCTTTAGAAAACTCAAAAAATAAAGTTACCGACTTAGAATCGGTTGAAAAAGTTCTGGGATTACAGATGGAAGTTGCCGTGACAAACGAAAAAAACAAAAAGGCCGAAGTATTATTTTTGGAAACCGAAAAGAAAGAAAAAGAATTCAAACAAGAGTCGACAAAACTCCAAACTGAATTAATCACTTTAAAGTCTAAACGTCTCGATGGAACTATTTTGATAGATCTTGGTCACTGGTATACTATTCGGGAATCCTTAAAAGCCCAATGGAAAGGAACCCAAAATAAAAGTAAGATAATCCAGGAAAGTCTGGATACTCAAAATGCTGCATTTCATTTATTGGAATTACCGTTTAAGACTTGGAAAACAGTTTTAGAAGAAAAAGTAGCCGCACTTTTGATTGAAAACAAAGTGACAGCAGCAATTAAAACGAAGCTATTGGTTTCAAAAGAATTAGCTTATTTCTCAGAGCAAATTCATGATGGAGAAAATTGTCCTTTGTGTGGGTCGCTAGAACATCCCAATGTGATGCAAGTGGAAGACGTATCTGCACAATTAGCAACTATAGAAGAGGCTATTTTAAAGTTGGCAAAGCAGGAAAAAGAAATTTTGGAAATTGGTTCTAAAGCTGAAAAACTGGAGTATTCTATTGCACATGCTGTCGAACAATTAAGACTGGTTTTACGTGAAAAAGAAACTCTAGAAACGGAGCATAAAGTCCATTTAGCAAAATTTATCTGGGCGGAGTATGATCCTAAAGATAGTTCTGTTTTCTTATCTAAAAAACAAGAACAACAATTAGTTGAAAAAACGATAAACGAAACTGAAACGAGGGAAAAAGTAGTCCGCTTGCAGCAGGAACAAGTGTTTGATCAAATGAAAATCCAAACGACAAACAAAGGTGTTTTTGCTAATGAGATAGCATCAAAATCAGCAATTATAACCAATGAACTATCCAAGTTAAAAGCAGTTTCGTTTTCTCAATATGAATACATTACAATTGCCGCAATTCAAGATGAAAAAACAAAATTGCATCTAGAAAACAATCGGATCGCATCAGAGCATAAAAGTAAATCAGATGCTATGGTAATCCTAAATCAAGAATTGGCAGGTTTAGAAGCCAGTTTAAAATTGATAGGGGAACAAGTCGTTTTAAATAAACAATTGGTTCAGGATACACAAAAAACGATAACTGAGTTACTCAAAATTCATCAGTTTGATTCTGTTGATTCCGTGCAGGCAATTCTTTCTAAAATATGGGATGTCGAATTGGAAAAAGGCAAAACAAAGCAGTTTGCCGTTGATTTAAAAGTGGCGGAGAATTCAGTTGCCGAATCAGAGAAACTGGTGATGAACCAGGCTTTTGATGTCAATGTGTTTGAAGATAAAAAAATGCTTGTTGCAGAGGGTAAATTAAAGTATGAAACGCAATTAGGAAAAAACTCTACTTTGCAAGATAACTTAAAACGTATTAATGAGGCACTGGCAGAAAAAGCGGAATTATTAGCTCAATTTGAGGTGTTAAACACGCGCTCTACAAACCTAGGCACTTTGGCAAATATGTTTAACGCCAGTGGTTTTGTAAACTATGTTTCGAGTATTTATTTGCAAAATTTAGCAGATGTGGCCAATGTCCGTTTTCATCGTATGACCAAAAATCAATTGAGTTTAACGATTAATAGTTCCAATGAATTTGAAATAATTGATTATCTGAACAATGGAGCTTCCAGGAGTGTAAAAACGCTTTCTGGAGGTCAGGGTTTTCAGGCCTCTTTATGCTTGGCTTTGGCATTGGCCGAAAGCGTTCAGTCTTTAAATAAGAATGATAAAAACTTCTTTTTTATTGATGAAGGTTTTGGGACACAAGACCCAGAAAGTGTCGCTGTCGTTTTTGAAACGTTGCAATCTCTTTATAAAGAGAATCGAATTGTTGGAATTATTTCGCATGTCGCCGAGCTGCAAGAGCGAATTCCCCGTTCCATCAATGTGTTTAAAGACGAAGAAAAAGGAAGTGTGGTAAGCGAAAATTGGAATTAGAGTAAAGTGAGTAGTACTAAAAAGATAGTTGCAATAGCAAAGCATCAGGAGGTATGGCTTAACTCCATTTGGCGTGCGAATGAATATAGCAATCATTAAACCAGGATTATATGGCAGGTGACTTAAATTTAACTCTCCTAAAAAAAAATGAAAGAAATAATACTGTTTTTAACCTTTTGTTTTTTCACTCATATTGTTCAATATATTGGCTAAAAAAACAGGATAAAAGAAGGAATAAAAGTCAGTTAATAAGCAAAAAGTGGATTTTAGAAAATATCTGAAGGTGCATATAAGAATTGATAAAATTGGCTCTATAAAAGTAGTTGTAGTAGTTTTTTTATAATGATTTATCTATTTTCAAAATAATACTGGGCTATATTATAGCGAGATAGGTTTATTAAATTCCTTTGATATTCTAACGCGATTATATCTGGGAATTGTTATGTGCGTCTAAAAAATGGGGTAGGTGATCTACGTCAAAAACTACAACCTTTTGTAGTTGTGGTTTTTTATCAGATACTCATGATTAATTCAATTGAGGGCAAGCTACAAATTGGTGCTGGAGCTATTCATAAGCTTTAAAATTTATATCTAATGATAAAAACTCATTCTTGATGGAACAATACATTACATTAATTTTAATCTTAGGAATATGCGGAAAATTAGGCAAACAACAATAAAGTAATACTAAAGTTTTATTCATTTAGATCTGATTATGTGATTGTTACATTTATTAAAACAGTGAATTAAGTAATTTTTTCATTGAATTATTAAACGCATCTGTAAAAATAAAACGTAACTTTATTTCTAGAGAAAATTAATTCTCTAAATAAATTATATTTATCATGGAAAATGAAATGAAAATGAGTAAAGACATTGTGGCAATTGCCTCCAAAGATGCGAAAACACTTGCTGCCGCTGTTACAGCCGCAGGATTAGTACCAACTTTACAAGGCGATGGACCATTCACAGTTTTTGCACCAACTGATGCCGCTTTTGCTAGTATACAATCAGAAGTTGACAAATTATTGAAGCCTGAAAACAAAGAGAAACTTTCTAAAATTTTGACTTACCACGTAGTAAGTGGAAAAATGCACGCTGCTGATTTGAAGGACGGACAAGAATTGACTACAGTAGAAGGAAGTAAATTAAAAGTAATGGTGAAAGATGGAAATGTAATGGTTGGTAATGCAAAAGTTACTAGTGCCGATATTAGTGCTTCAAACGGAGTAATTCATGTTATTGACAAAGTGCTACTACCTTAAGATTAAATTTATCTGTTCATTAAAATGGAGTCCAACCCAAATGAGGTTCTATTTTAATGAACAGTATTTTTTTCTCATTTTTAAATGTATAATTATGAATTCAATTAAAAAAGACTGGATTTTTTTATTATCATTGATTTAAATTAGCGCAACAACGCAAAGAAAAAGACATACTATAGGTATGTACATGCAAATAAAACCAAATCAACTATTCGTTTTATTTTTTATTTTTTATTTTTGCAATCTTTTTCTCAAAATGTGGAGAGTAAGGTAATTAACCAGATTAGTAAATGAGTACCAGAAATTAGTATATTTAGGGACCAGTGGAATATTGCGCATTTCTATGGCTAAACCCCATTACATCTACTATATATTCAATTTATTCCAAGGAAATTGTTTTATTTTAATATTTTTTTTTGAGCATTACAGACTAAAATAAGATTTCTATTTAACATATTTACTGCTATTAAGGTCATCAAAATGTTTTTCTTGCGGTTGTATAAAATAAATTGTAATGTTTTTAATTCTTACTTTTTTAAAACTATTTATAATCTGTGGGTAATTTTCTAATTTTTGTTGCTTGTTCAAAGGCAAATCCCATTTTCAACAAGGTATCTTCTTGATAAGGTCTAGCTATAAATGTAAGCCCCCATGGCTCTCCCGTTTCTTTGTAACCCATAGGAATAGTAAGGCAAGGATAGTTGGCCGCAGCGGCATGAGCTGCGTTATTATTGTTTATAGATAATATAGCGTCGAGTTGATATTTTACCATCGGTTTTTCAAAATAATTCACACCTTCTTTTTTGATTCTAGCCTTTAATTGAAGCGCTTCTTCTTCACTAAGATTTTCTGACAACATTCCTTCAAAGCGTCCTTGTCCATAAGGAATTCGTACTATAGAATCATTATTGTTATACGCTATAATTTCAGAGATAGAGCGGATTGTAATTTCATCTGATGCGTATTTATTCAAATAATTAGGGAGATCAACTTTCATGTCGGTGCTAAGTATACTACCAAAACCGTCGAAGTTCATTTCTTCAGGTGCATATTCAACGACGATGCCACCCAACTTGATTATTTTATTTATACTCTCCTTATAAATTGAATCTGCTAAAAAGTTTTTATTAGCTCCAAACCGCAATCCTTTTAGTGTTCCCGTCTTTAAATCAGCGAGGTACTTTTTATTCTTTGGATTGTTCTTGGTCGCAGGATCATTCTTATCTTCTCCACTCATTGCCGAAAGAAGAATTCCACAATCAGTAACATTTTTTGTCATTGGTCCAGGAGTATCTAATGTACTCGAGATTGGAATAATACCACTTCGACTTAATAAACCAGTAGTTGGTTTTAAACCAACAATTGAATTCTGCCACGAAGGAGAAAGAATGGAACCTGAAGTTTCTGTTCCCACCGCCGCTGCTGCATAATTAGCTGCTACTGCCACACCACTTCCTGAGCTCGAACCACCGGTATCAAATATCTTGCGTCCATAAGGGTTAAACGTTTGTCCTCCTACTGCGCTATAGCCATTTGGGCCACTTAGAAAAAGGAAGTTAGCCCATTCACTTAAGTTTGTTTTCCCTAAAATAATAGCCCCTTTATTTTTTATCTGTGTGATTATAAATGCGTCAGCAGCACTATTATTTCGCAACAAATGCGTTCCTGCGGTGGTAGGCATACCCTCCACGTTTGTATTGTCTTTTATTAGTATTGGAATACCGTAAATTGTATGGTCTTGACCGGATTTGTTTTTATCTCTCTTTTGCGCATCATTGACCGCTTCGGGGTTAATGGCAACAATCGCGTTAAGCATTTTATCTTTATCATTTTCAAATTTGACAATTCTGTATAAATACCACTGCGTTAGTGTTTCATAGCTAAGGCTGCCAGATTGGATATGGGATTTAATGGTGGGAATGTTTTGTTCTAGTATCAAGGGTTTTAGCCTTTGATAATCGTCCTCCGAAAAGTTACTTATCTGATTTGCTATGTTTTTCCAAATGTCATTTTTATCCAGAATTTTTGATTGGATAACTTTGTATTGCATTTTTGTGGATGCATTTGCAGCACTCTTTGCTAATTCTTCTGTTTCGTCATAAGGAACCCATGCCGGAATAGTAGTTTTCTGCGTGGGCTTACAAGACAGTATAAAAAACAGGGAGAGAAAAATAATCTTCTTCATTAAATCTAATTTTTAGGATTTTGTATTTTAGGTTAGTTCTACTTTTTTTTATTTAATTAATCAAAGCAACTTCAGCAAAAGATATGGGACGATTTTTGTTAAAGAAAAGACATTAAATTCCGCTACTTCAATTGGAATTAATGCACTTTATTTATTCTTGAACAAAGTTGTACATAACAAGCTGTTAAGTAAGTTACCAAAGATATACAATTAATGTCCTATTAGTGCAAAAATACATCAAAAGCGAGGTAGGATTCTTCATAAAAAAAGCCAAGTAGGCTTTGATATTAGAGTAAAAACGCAATTATCTTATGTAAAGTTGTAATTATATTTTAATAGGGCTAATCGAATATTTGAAAAGCGTTTTATAGACAAATCCCAAATAAATAATTTACTTTGCCAAAGAAATGGACAGTTGAAAATTATCAACACCAAAATCTCTGTCCGTGGTATAT
>NZ_AJXL01000082.1 GCF_000264055.1 Flavobacterium sp. ACAM 123
TTTTTGAATTATTACGTTCTGGCTTTCTAAACCTATTGTATATTCAATAAAGTCCAAGTACATTTTAGTATTTGATCGGCATTATAATTAAACGATTTAGATTGAAACATAAATTCGTTTGGTATTACAGCAGATTTGTTTTGATGATTGTCAGGATCGAACTGATAATGTATTGCACTCCTATGGCGATTACAATAAAGCCTACAATTCTTGAAATAGCCACAATTCCGGAGGCACCAAGTATTTTAGCCAAATAATGAGCGCTTCTTAAAATGATAAAAATAGCAATAGCAACTGCTATCATCGCCAAAACGGATATGATAATTTCAGATGTTTCTTGATGTTCACTATAAAATGCGATCAGCAGGGAAATAGATCCTGGTCCAGCAAGCATCGGAATTGCTAATGGAGTTAAGGCAATATCATTTCTCGTTTGTGCATCGCTTTCTACTTTTTTGCTTACTCCTCTGTTCTTACTAAATTCTCCTGATAGTAGCGCAAATCCAGAAGTGGCGATTACAATTCCTCCTGCAATACGCAAGGCTTCCATGCTAATTCCGAAGAAGGATAAGACGTATTCTCCTAAAAAAAAGGAAATGGTCAAAATCACAAAAACATTTATAGCCGTCCATAGTGAAATACGGGAGCGTTCTTTTTTGTCATCATCCTGAGTAAGCCCGACAAAAATGGGAACCGTACCAATAGGATTTATGACTGAAAAAAGTGCAGCAAACAAATAAATAAAAAGTTCCATATTTTTTCGTGAAATTAGTTAGTTCTAGTACCGATAAAAGTCTTTTCTGAATAAAGAAAAGGGGCTCATAAGAAGAATATAATCCTGTTTTAGTAGCATCAGAAATCGAAAGATATTAATTTTAATTAAAACGGACTGTAGTATTTTAGTACTTTTACAAGAAATTAATAAAATAATGAAAAATAAAAAAACTTTAGTTCTTGGCGCATCAGCAAAACCAGAGAAATATGCATACAAAGCGATTACTTTACTGGTAGAGAAAGGGCATTCTGTTCTTGCGATTGGTCAAAATGCGGGAGAAGTGGCCGGAATAAAAATTCAGACTAAAGCGATTCCTTTAAAAAACATAGATACAATTACTTTATACTTAAATCCAGCGAGTCAAAAAGATTATTACAATTACATAGTGGATACAAAGCCGAAGCGAGTGCTTTTTAATCCTGGCACTGAAAATCCAGAATTTTATCAACTTTTGGAACTGAATAACATAAAGTCAGAAGTAGCCTGTACCTTGGTTCTATTGACTACAAATAGGTATTAAAGAGCAAAATTTATTTTATAAAGTTTGAAATACCCCAATAAATTCACGGTTTTACAATAATACTGTATTCATTTCGTCTCGCTTTACCTGCGAGACGCGATGGAATTAGTAAATGATGGATTCGCTTTAGTGCAAAAATTAAAAGCGAGTTTCTTGTACTGCGGGTTTGCTGATTAACAGCAGTCCTATAAAAGTGAATATTCCATTTATGATAATTAGTTCGTTATCGAATACATATCCAAAAAATAATACTTTTGAACTTTCACTAAACAGGAAAGTTAGTGCAGGAGACAATAAACAAATAATTGGTACAAATTGATCCTTAACTGTTTTTGTTTTCATCAATAGACCAAAGCCATATAATCCTAGTAGTGGTCCGTAGGTATAGGAAGCAATCCTAAAAATCATTCCTACCACAGAGCTGTCGTTGACAGCATTAAAAAAAATAATCACTAAAAATAGTAGAAAGCAAAAGCCAAGATGAGTAAAATGTCTTGCTCTTACCGCTGTGGGCTTGTTCCTGTTTTCGGTTTTATCCATACCCAGAAAATCGACACAAAAAGAAGTGGTTAGCGCCGTTAAGGCAGAGTCTGTTGTTGCAAAAGTAGCTGCCGTCAATCCCAGTAAGAATATAACTGACGGAATCAGGGTTAAGTGATGAAAGGCGATTTCAGGAAAAAGTAAATCGGTTCTTGGTTTTCCGGTTACCAAATCAGTTGGGACTTCAATTCCGTTTTTTGCAGCATAAATATAAAGTAAGGCACCTACACTTAAAAAGAAGATATTGATCAGTACAAATATTCCAGTGAAAGCAAACATGTTCTTTTGGGCTTCGCCAATGGTGGCACAGCTTAAATTCTTTTGCATTAAGTCTTGGTCTAATCCTACCATCGCAATCGTGACGAAAATTCCGCCTAAGATTTGTTTTACAAAGTGAAATTTACTGGATAAAAAGTCTTCGAAGAAAAATATTTTAGAATAGTTACTGTTTTTAACGGCTTCAAAAGATTCAATTATAGTAAGGTTTAAGCTTTGGCAAATAAAATAAATAGTCAGAAAAACAGAGGTGATTAAGAAAAATGTTTGCAAAGTGTCAGTGATGATGATGGTTTTTAAGCCTCCGCGGTAGGTATAAGCAAATATTAAAGCTAATGAAATCAATACTGTAACAGCAAAGGGGATTCCGTAAAAATCAAATACAAAACGTTGCAGTACAATTACAACAAGATACAGTCTAAATGCGGATCCGATGGTGCGGCTTATTAAGAAAATAGAAGCGGCAGTTTTATAAGAATAGGTTCCTAGGCGGCGTTCTATATATCCATAAATAGAAGTCAAGTTCATGCGATAATATAGAGGCAATAGGACCTTGGCAATGAATATAAATCCGATTGCATTTCCAAGAACAAACTGAAAATATTTAAATTGTTCTCCACTTGGCGCCCCCACTTCTCCAGGAACCGAGATAAAAGTTACTCCAGAAAGCGCTGTTCCTATCATCCCGAAAGCGACTAAATACCATTTAGAGTTTTTGTTGGCTTTAAAGAAAGCATCATTTCCGCTGTCTGTTTTACTGGTAAAATGAGAAATAGTGAATAATATTCCGAAGTAGATAACGATAAGGGACAGAATGGCGAAGGGTGTCATTTTTTGGATTTTGAAAAGCCAAAATACAAATTTTCAGGGAATCTTCTTAGGTTTAGTTCCTCAAACAGCTGTTTCATTTTCCTCAAAGAGTAGCCTATTTTCAAAAATTATTTGTTAATCTTAGATTCTGTGGCTATTATTTTAATAGACAACAGCAGCTCTTCCCCGAGGTTGCTTATTCCTTTATTTCAACGGATAGGAATTTGTGTAAGGGATTAAGCAAATAACTAATTAAACAAATAAACAAATTGCTACATTTGCAGTTATGGAATTCTCTTCAAAATTAATAGAAAAAGCAGTTAACGAAATATCTCAATTACCGGGAATAGGAAAGAGAAGCGCCTTGCGTCTAGTGCTGCATTTATTGAAACAACCCAAAGAGCAAACCGGTTTTTTGGCTCAAGCATTAGTAAACATGCGCGAAGACATTAAGTATTGTACAAACTGTCATAATATCTCAGATAGTGCTGTTTGTGAAATCTGTGCCAATAAAAACAGGAATCACCAAATTGTATGTGTCGTGGAAGATATCCGCGATGTCATGGCGATCGAAAACACGGGGCAATTTAGAGGGGTTTATCACGTTTTAGGAGGTAAGATATCTCCTATTGATGGAGTTGGACCCAGTCAGTTGAGTATAGTAACATTAGTAGATAAGGTAAAGGCTGGAAGTGTAAAGGAAGTTATTTTTGCTTTAAGCTCAACAATGGAGGGTGACACCACTAATTTTTACATTTATAAGCAGATAGCTGATGCGGATATTGTTATCTCTACAATTGCACGTGGAATTGCTGTGGGTGATGAATTAGAATATGCTGATGAAGTTACTTTAGGAAGAAGCATACTGCAGCGTGTACCGTTTGAAAAGTCTTTCAAAAACAATTAATTGTCTTAATAAATAGCTAAACTTTTGATATAGTAAAGGAAAAGCTATATTTGTTATATAAAGTATAAAAATGAACAAACAGATATTCTATTTCTTATTAAGTATTAGTGTGTTATTTACTTCATGCATTCCAACCCAGGATTTAATTTACTTGCAGAAAAAAGATAATTCTGAAACAGAAATAGGGATCTCCGCTATCGTTTCTAAGCCATATAGATTACAAACTAACGATGTGTTGAGCATCAGTATCAAGGCAATTGACCCAAAATTAGTAGCTATTTTCAGTACGACAAACCAGGGAGATGCAGGGAAATCAGAGTCTGGATTGTATTTTGACGGTTTTACGGTCGATGATCACGGGAATATCAGAATGCCTGTCTTAGGAGAACTGAATGTCATCGGTTTTACTTTGGATGAAATAAGAGTTAAAATTGAAAAGCAATTGTTAGCAGACTATTTTAAAAAAGAGGCTAATATTTTTGTTATTGTCAAATTAGCCGGCTTCAAGTATACCATCAATGGCGAAATAGGAAGTACGGGAACTAAAACTTTATTCCAAGAAAATGTAACTATCATGGAGGCTATAGCAAATGCGGGAGACATCACGATAACAGGAAACAGAAAAGCGGTTACCATTATCAGAAACTCGCCAACGGGAGTGCAAATGCATGATCTCGATCTTACGGATATAAACGTAATGAATTCACCTTATTTTTATTTACAGCCTAATGATTACATTTATATCAAACCTCTCAAACAAAAAACGTGGGGAACCGGAAAGACGGGGATAGAATCATTGGGGACTTTTATTACAGTGCTGTCACTTGCTACAACGACGTTTTTCTTGTTATTTAAAAATTAAAACAGAGATCAAAAAATGTTAGATATAAAAGATTTTTCAATTTTTGAAGACCAGGTTAGTTTTGACTTTAAAGGGTTTTTAATAAAAGTCGGAAGTTATTGGAGATGGTTTTTATTAAGCTTAATTATCACTTTTACCATCGCCTATCAGGTGAACATTCGTAAGGAAAAAGTGTATAGCATGGAGACGCTTATCTCTGTGAAGGAAGAAAGCAATCCGTTGTTTACGTCAAATACCAGTTTGGTTTTTAATTGGGGCGGTACTTCTGACCAGGTGCAAACTATTTCAACCACAATACAGTCGAGATCTCATAACGAACTGGTAGTCGATAAACTGCAATTTTATATTAATTATTTAGTTCAGGGTAAATACGAGCTCGAAGACTCCTATGGGGCAGTTCCTTTTTATGTTGAGATAGATAAATCAAAGGGGCAATTGGCCGGAGGTCTGATTGGAATTACTTTTGTGAGTGAAAGTCTCTATGAAATTAGAATTCCGTTTGCAAGTCAAAACGCATCATTAATTACTTATTCAGATAATTCCTATAGCAATACTGCTGTTGCGACGGGCGATTTTATCAAGAGATATAAAGTTGGCGAACGGGTGTCTTTGCCTTTTTTGAATTGGAAACTACAAATAAATGATAATCCGGGCCTGTATAAAGGCAATGAATATTTTGTTTCGTTTAGTGATTTTAATGGAACAGTCGCGGGGTATAAAGGGATGAATGTTCGTTCAGACGATAAGGGAGGTTCTATAATTACACTCGGAATGCAAGGATCTAATAAGGCAAGGATGGTTAAATACCTGAATTCGACCGTAGAAATGCTTATCAAAAGACAATTGGACAGTAAGAACCAATTTGCCACAAATACAATTGCTTTTATTGACAGTACACTAATTGCGATGGAGTCGCAGTTGAAAGAAACTGGAAATGAACTAAAATCATTTAGGAAAGGCAAGAATATCTATGATATTGAAGAAGGAGGAGCTAAATTTTCTGATAAGATGCTCGAATTTGATGTCAAGAGAGATGAAGTAACCCGTAAAATAACGTATTACAATACGCTAAAGTCCTATCTAAAAAACAGCGTTGACTACTCTAAACTTCCAGCGCCATCAGTAGCAGGTATTGACGATCCTAATGTGGTCACTAATGTTTCCAAACTGATTTCGCTTTCGGGCCAAAGATCAGAAATGGCTTATGCCGTAAAAAGTGAGAAGATATTTAAAGATTTTGATAATCAAATGGTATCCATTAAGAATGTACTGTTAGAAAACATTGCTTCTGCAAAAGCTTCTTTACAATATGATTTGTCTTTGGTTAACAACAAAATTAATCAAACGGAAAGTACGATTAAGGCACTTCCGGATGAGCAGCAAGAATTAATAAAAATAAAGAGAAAGTATGATTTAAGCGACAATATCTACAATACTTTTCTTCAAAAGAGAAGCGAAGCCGATATTGTAAAAGCGGCAAATTTGTCTGATATTCACTTTATCGATCCGGCGAAAGATGTTGGTGGTGGGCAAATCGGTCCTCGAACGTCTGCAAATTATGTTTTGGCACTATTTCTAGGAATACTGTTTCCTTTGTTGTTTGTGTTTTTTATTTTCTTTATCAATAATTCGATTCAGAACACGGACGATATTGGAAAATTGACAAAAATTCCTTTGATTGGAGTGGTAGGTCTGAATAAAGAAATTTCGGACTTGGCGGTTTTTGACAGACCCAAATCAGCATTGTCTGAATCCTTTAGGGCAATACGCTCTTCGCTTCAATATTTATACAAAAAACAAAATGTAGGCGGTGCCAAAACTCTGATGATAACATCATCAGTCAGCGGAGAAGGAAAAACATTCTGTTCCATAAATATTGCTACCGTTTTTGCGTTAAGCGAAAAAAAGACGGTGATAATAGGCTGTGATTTAAGAAAACCCAAGTTATTTGATGAATTTAATTTATCCAATGAAGTGGGAATTGTCAACTATTTAATCAGGCAAAAAACGGTAGATGAAATTATAAATCATACTCAGATCCCTTATCTCGATGTGATTCTTTCCGGGCCGGTACCTCCTAATCCTTCCGAATTGATTATGAGCGATCGAATGGGTGAATTGATTGAGGAACTAAAGAAAACCTACGATTATATCATTTTGGATACACCACCAGTGGGATTAGTTTCTGATGCTTTGGAACTTTCCCAATATTCAGATGTTACCTTATACATTGTAAGGCAAAATTTTTCCAAAAAGGAAATGATCACTTTACTTAATAATCGGATAAAAAGGGGTGAGCTTGAAAATGCCAGCATTATTTTCAATGGTTTTGAAAACAAGGCTAAATATGGCGCTGGTTACGGGTATGGATATGGGTACGGCTATGGCTATGGTCCGTATTCAAATGGATATACTGATGAAGAGAAGCCAAGGAATTTTTATTACGCAATCATCAAAAAATGGGGTACAAAACGAAAAAAATAATAGCATAATTTTTAAAGTATTATAAATGAAAGAGGGAGTAAAAAGCAGAATATTAATTACGGGCGGAGCTGGGTTCATTGGTTCTAATCTTTGTGAGTACTTTTTATCTAAAGGAAATGAAGTAATTTGCTTGGATAATTTTGCCACGGGCCACAGACATAATTTAAAAGATTTTATCAATAATCCAAATTTTCAACTGATTGAAGGTGATATACGAAATGCCGTTGATTGTCAAAATGCGGTAAAAAACGTTGACTATGTGTTGCATCAGGCCGCCTTGGGTTCTGTGCCGCGCTCTATTAATGATCCGGTTGCAACCAATGCCGTAAATGTTTCCGGTTTCTTGAATATGCTAGTGGCGTCTTCGGATGCTAAAGTGAAACGTTTTGTGTATGCAGCCAGCTCTTCTACCTATGGAGATTCAGCTGGATTGCCAAAGCTGGAGGATGTAATTGGAAAGCCACTCTCTCCGTATGCAATAACGAAATATGTAAACGAACTGTATGCTGATATTTTCAGTAAAACATACGGCTTGGAAACAATAGGATTGCGTTATTTTAATGTGTTTGGTCGGAAACAAGATCCTAACGGAGCCTATGCAGCCGTTATTCCGAAGTTTGTGATGCAATTGATGAATCATGAAACGATTACCATCAACGGAGACGGGAATTATTCCCGTGATTTCACTTACATTGAAAATGTCATTCAGATGAATGAATTGGCAATGACTGCAGAAAACCCAGCGGCGCTGAATACCGTTTATAATACGGCTTTTGGAGATAGAAACACCTTAAATGATTTGGTGAATTATTTAAAGGAATATTTAGCAAAATATGATTCTACAATAGCAGATGCTGAAGTAGCCTATGGTCCAAATAGAGCAGGAGATATACCACATTCTTTGGCTAGTATTGCTAAGGCAAAAGAGTTATTGGGTTATGATCCACAATTTTCTTTACAGCAAGGATTGAAAGAAGCGATTGACTGGTATTGGAATAATTTGAAGTAGTTTGCTTTTATCTGTTATGAGTTATCTGTTATGAGTTATTTGTGGTCAGTTATGGGTTATCTGTTAGTATATGTTGAGTTATAGGATGTAGAATTATTTCCAATTGAGCACAGATAGTAAGGCACGAAGTGCCGAAAACCGAAAACCGAAAACCGAAAACCGAAAACCGAAAACCGAAAACCGAAAACCGAAAACCGAAAACCGAAAACCGAAAACATGAAAAGTTACAAAGATTTAGATATATACACTTTAGCGTTGTCTTTGTTTTACAGAACTCATCGTCTTTCATTAAGGTTGCCAAAGTATGAATTATACGAATTAGGGAGCCAAATTAGGAGGTCTTCTGATTCTGTGGTAACTAATATTGTAGAAGGATACGGAAGAAAACGATATAAGATGGACTTTATCAAGTTTTTAACGTACTCTCATGCGAGTAATTTGGAAACAATTTGCCATATAGAAAAATTAATAGTGCTTTACCCAGACCTATCGATTGAAATGATTGCTCTTCAAAAAGAGTACGATATATTGGGTGCGAAATTATTTTCCTTTTTACGTTATGTTGAAAATAATTGGAATAAATTTGAGTAAAGAGTTGTCCGTTGTCTGTTATGGGTTATCCGTTACCCGTTATCTGTTGTGTGTTATCCGTTATTAGATGATAAACTATATGATTGAGTATTAATTTTAACAGAAAAGCAAGTAGCGAGAACACGATACCGAAAACCGAGGACAGAAAACCGAGGACAGAGAACAGAGGACAGAGAACAGAGAACAGAGAACAAAGAACAAAGAAAAACAGAATAAATGAAAATTACAAAAATTTGCTGCATTGGAGCTGGATATGTTGGTGGACCTACAATGGCAGTTATAGCGCAAAAATGCCCACAAATACAAGTTACAGTTGTTGACTTAAATGAAGAGCGAATTGCGGCTTGGAACGATGAGAATTTAGATAACATTCCTATTTACGAACCAGGCTTGGATAAAATTGTGGGAGAAGCAAGAGGAAGAAACTTATTTTTTTCTACTAATATTGAAAAAGCTATTGACGAAGCGCAAGTTATTTTTATCTCCGTTAATACACCTACCAAAACCTATGGAAAAGGGAAAGGTATGGCAGCTGACTTAAAGTACATCGAGTTGTGTGCGAGACAAATTGCTAAAGTTGCCAAGGATGATAAAATCGTGGTGGAGAAATCAACACTGCCAGTACGTACTGCTGAAGCCATAAAAAGTATTTTAGACAGTACAGGAAATGGGGTACAATTCCAAATTCTATCCAATCCAGAATTTCTTGCCGAAGGAACAGCGGTTCAAGATCTCTTGAATCCGGATAGGATATTAATAGGCGGGGATATTACTGAAGAAGGTCAAAAAGCAATACAAGCCCTTGTCGATGTGTATTCGAATTGGGTTTCAGAAGATAAAATATTGACTACTAATGTATGGTCATCTGAATTGTCGAAGTTGACCGCTAACGCATTTTTGGCGCAAAGAATCTCTTCCATCAACGCCATGTCGGAACTTTGTGAGAAAACAGGTGCTGATGTGAATGAAGTTGCAAAAGCCATAGGAATGGACAGCCGCATAGGATCGAAATTTCTCAAAGCATCGGTTGGTTTTGGAGGCTCTTGTTTCCAAAAAGACATATTAAACTTGGTTTACATTGCAAAATCGTATGGGCTGAACGAAGTGGCTGATTATTGGGAGCAAGTCATCATCATGAACGATCATCAAAAAAGACGTTTTTCGAATAATATTGTGCAAACACTTTACAATACCGTTTCTGATAAGAAAATCACGTTTTTAGGATGGGCATTCAAAAAAGATACCAACGATACCAGAGAATCTGCAGCTATTTATGTGGCGGATGATCTGATTAACGAAAATGCAAAAATTGCCATTTATGATCCTAAAGTGTCTAGAAAGAAAATGCTGGCTGATTTGGATTATCTAGAAACGAGAACCACTGAAAAGAATGCGAGTAGCCTCTCGTCATTTGAAGACCCTTATGCAGCTTGCAATGAAGCACATGCCATAGCGGTGCTTACGGAATGGGATGAGTTTACTCAGTACGATTGGCAACGCATCTATGACTCCATGCAAAAGCCTGCTTTTGTTTTTGATGGGAGAAATGTATTGAACGGTCCGGCTTTGGAAAAAATCGGATTCGTGTATCAAGCGATAGGTTCTTAGGTCCTCACCTTAGCCCTCTCCGAAGGAGAGGGAGACGAAGTGGCGAGGGTTGTAGTTTGTTGATTATATTAGAAAATTACGAACTACATAATTATTATAAGTCGGATAATGTTGAAAATACACCCCAGCCCCTATATTTCCTAATGTTACTTTGTTTGGAGTGTCGTTGAATCTTCGATTTCAAGAGGGGAATTGAAAGTGCTGAAAAGTATCGAGAAGTGTAGTTTGGTAAAAGGTTCTCGATACATTTTTATAAAAACGCTATCGCTATTTCATAAAAACACTCGAACTGACGTACTCTATAGAGGGTGGGTAATTCCTAAACCACAATCGCTATCATTAATGACAGTTATCCAGCGCTACTATTTTTACCTAAAAATAGTTAGCAATGAAATCGAAGATTACTTCATCCGTTCGCCTTTCAGGCTCGAGTCATGAATACTAAAAAAACAACAATAAAGCAGGAGTAGTTCGTTGTTACCGTCACCCTAAGCGAAGTCGAACGGGTTGATCAAGAAAAAAAGTAAAATCATAGTGTTTTAATAAAAACGCTATCGCTATTTTATATCAATGCTTCTAGTAAAAGTATCGGGGCTATCTCGAAGTGATACGTAAACTCTTTGTCAAAAACCTAGAACAGCCTTATTGAGTTTTGGAAAACGATAATCCTTCACTTGCCAAAGTAGTCTCTTCGAGTATTTCAAAATTTTAATTTTGAAACGTATCGAGAAGCGTAGTTCGGCCGGTTGTTTTTGGCCGGACTTAATTATAATGCTAGCACTATCTTATAAAAGTACTTCTCGAGACAACTTCGAAATAAATTACGCTAACGAACTCTCTTTATGAGATAGCTTCGTTTCTCGCAATGACATGCAACATCGTTAATGATCGTAGTCTCGCCCCACTATTTTTCTCTAAAATCAATATACAGTTTTTAGCCTGGCCGACAAGCGTGGTCCTCGGGCCGAGGAGGAACCACGAGCAGCTGCGGCTGCGATAGGAAAAACCGATACGAAGTGAGATTCATAGAACACCATATAAAATAAAAGTTAAGCGAGATAAAAAAATAAAATCGTACTATTATGATAAAAGCGGAAGCGGTATTGAAAACCGTTTAAACAGTAATTTTCGAATTTAAAGTTTAAAATGTTTATCAGCAACTATAATAATACATAGATTTGTGCCAATTGTTGTAATTCCTGGCTAAAAAACAGGGAGTATTATAAATAGATATTCATATAAAATAAAAGAATAACGGCAAGATGTTATTTCAACACAACGCAAATGAAAAACTGGTACGTAGTCTATACAAAACCCAAATGGGAGAAAAAAGTAGCGGAGCAACTAACAAAGATAGGAATAGAATGCTATTGTCCCTTGATTACTCAGGTACGGCAATGGTCTGACCGAAAAAAGAAGGTAATAGTACCACTTTTTAATTCTTATGTCTTTGTACAATTAACGGAGTCCGAAAGGAATTTAGTTTTTCAGTCTGCAGGGGCGGTACGTTATTTGTTTTGGTTGGGAAAGCCAGCTATTGTCCGCGATGAAGAGATTTTGACTATTAAAAAAATGGTTGGAAACTCCAGACACTTATGATGTAGAGATGGATGCCATACAAATAGGAGATAGAATCACCTTAGAATCCGGTCCTTTCTCTGCTCAAGAAGCCATTGTTCAGGAAGTGAATAAAACACACTATATTCTTGTTTTGGCATCATTAGGTTGCGTTTTAAAAATGAAAATTAAGTAAAGAAAACGCTGTTTAAGGGAGCGATGTTGCAGCTGCGTTTAATAGCGATAAACGACTATCGATGCGGTTGCCGTTTACTATAAAAAGAAATTAATATTCTAACGGTTAAAACCCCAAAGTTTACATACTATAATTTGTAGATTTTGGGGTTTTTCCATTATTTCGAAGAGTATGTAGGCGCAGTTTCTGTTGATTTAAAAAAGGAATGTATTTTTTTGAAGTGGGTTAAGTATCCGTTTTGGATGCTTAATTTGGATACTCATCTCACGAATTTGCATATCACCAAATTAGGTGATTTTGTTCGCACCTAAAAACAGAAACAATTTAAATTACACATTGATTGTCAGTGTGTTACTATTTTTTCACTCTTTTGTAAACTTTTTTTTCGATTCGAAACAAAAATTATAAGACAAAAAGCCGACTTATTGTACTTACATTTGCGACGTTGAAAAAAATATAGTTCGAACCTATTTGTGTGGGTTTGGGCTGCGAAGCCATACCCCATAGGGAACAAGCCCTTTATAAATTAGTTTAAAAAGATGGAATTGAATTCTAAAATTGCAATTATAGGTCTTGGTTATGTTGGTTTACCTTTAGCCAGGTTATTTGCCACAAAGCATGCTGTGGTTGGGTTTGATATTAATGAGTCCCGAGTGGCAGAATTGAAATCAGGTGTAGATGCTACTCTGGAAATTGATAGGGATACTTTACAAAAGGTATTAGTTGAAAAACTAGGACATGGTAAAGGTTTGTATTGCACCACGGTTTTAGATGAAATTGCAGGCTGTAACTACTATATTGTAACAGTACCGACTCCGGTAGATAAAAATAACCGACCTGATTTAACACCGCTCTATAAGTCTAGTGAAACGGTGGGTCAGGTGCTTAAAAAAGGAGATATCGTCATCTATGAGTCAACCGTATATCCGGGGGTAACGGAAGAGGAGTGTGTACCTGTTTTAGAACGAGTTTCGGGATTGCGATTTAATATTGATTTTTTTGTGGGTTATTCGCCAGAAAGAATCAATCCTGGAGATAAAGAGCACACCGTAGATAAAATATTAAAAGTCACCTCTGGTTCTACGCTGGAAACCGGAAAAAAGATAAACGCATTATATCAAAGCGTTATTACCGCAGGAACCTATTTAGCCCCTTCCATAAAGGTTGCCGAAGCGGCCAAAGTAATCGAGAACTCCCAACGGGATATTAATATCGCTTTTGTTAATGAGTTGTCGAAGATATTCAATTTAATGAATATTGATACTAATCAGGTATTAGCAGCTGCAGCCACTAAATGGAATTTTTTACCGTTTAAACCCGGATTAGTGGGTGGTCATTGTATAGGGGTCGATCCTTATTACTTGGCTCAAAAAGCCCAGGAATTAGGCTATCATCCTGAAATTATTTTAGCAGGCAGGCGTTTGAATGACAGTATGGGAGAATATGTGGCTTCTCAAATCGTAAAGTTGATGATTAAGAAAGGAATTTCAGTTAACAATGCCTCGTTATTAATGCTGGGGATCACCTTTAAGGAAAACTGTCCCGATGTTCGCAATACAAAAATTGTGGATGTCGTTGCCGCTTTAACCGATTATGGAATCGCGGTGACAATCTATGATCCTTTAGCCAGTCCCGCTGCGGTGTTTAAAGAATATAAACTAACAACAACCGATGTTGTACCGAATCAAAAATTTGATGCTCTTGTTTTGGGTGTGGCTCACAGCAAATTTTTAGACCTAGACTTAACCCAATTACAAAACACAAGCAGTGTGATTTATGATGTAAAAGGCGTTTTAGGGGATGGTGTGGACGGAAGGTTGTAGGGTAGCTTTGATTGTTATCGGATAGCTGTTTTCTGTTATGGGTTGTCAATACCTCATCTCAGCGGCAAGTCCTGCGAACTCATTTTTTTAATAATTTCCTTTCAAGGGGATAATAATACGGTCCCAACTGCTAGGGTAAAGACGACAGTTTACATTTGCGTGGTGTAACATAAAAAAGAAAAGCATATGAAAATAGGTATAACATTTAGTGCATTCGATTTGCTTCATGCTGGACATATTAAAATGCTGGAAGAGGCAAAAAGGCAATGTGATTATTTAATTGTCGCTTTACAAACAGATCCTACCTTAGACCGACCGGGGAAGAACAGTCCCAGCCAGTCTGTGGTAGAACGTTATATCCAACTAAAGGGCTGTTCCCATGTGGACGAAATTGTTCCTTATGCAACAGAGCAGGACCTAGAAGATATTTTACGCTCTTTTAAAATTGATGTTAGAATCATTGGAGACGAATACAGAGAAAAGGACTTTACGGGACGCAGCTATTGTGAACAAAAAGGAATTGAATTGTATTTCAATGGACGAGATCACCGTTTTTCGAGCAGCAGTTTGCGTAAAGAAGTGGCTGAGAAAGAAGCAGTAAAGGATAGGGTGTAGTCGTTCACCGTTGACCGATTTTCGTCCAACGACCATCAAATAATCGAACATCGAAAAACGTTTGCGTTTTTCTATCGAACATCGAACATCGAACATCGAATTAACGAACATCGAAAACATATGGAGTCCAATTTAGAGGTATGGAAAACAGCGCATCAATTGACGTTGGCCGTTTACAAAGTTACTCAGAACTTTCCGAAGTCAGAGCAATTTGGTCTTACAAGTCAAGTGAGAAGAAGTGCCGCAAGTGTACCTACTAATATTATTGAAGGCCAAGCGAGACAATATAAAAAGGAATTCGTTCAGTTCTTGTATATTTCAAAAGGTTCGTTGGAAGAAACAAATTATCATTTGTTTTTATCTAAGGAACTCGGATACCTCTCGGAAGATGATTATAAGTTGTTGTCTGAATTATGTACAAGAATAAAAATGATGTTGTATAAATTGATAAAATCGTTAACTGCATAACCGCATAACCGCATAACCGGTAATCGATTTTCGTTGACCGTCCATCGAACGTCGAACAACGAATAACGAACAACGAATAACGAATAAAACATGGAAAAGAGTTCAATTACACATGTTATACTTACTGGAGGTGTTGGTAGCCGTTTGTGGCCGTTGTCGCGCAAAAGCCAACCCAAACAGTACCTTGATATTTTTAATGGAAAATCGTTGTTTGAAATGACCGTTGAGCGTAATAGGAATATTGCCGATAAAGTGATGGTAGTGGGAAACATTGATAATTGCCATTTAAGTAAAAAAGTATTGGAGAAATCAAACACATCCTACATTGATATCATAGAATCTACCCCAAGAAATACTGCAGCGGCTATTGCTTTTGCCGCATTTGCGTCCCATCCTGATGCTATTTTAGTGATTACTCCATCAGACCATATTATTGATGAAATGGAACTGTATGAAGCAGCCATTCAGGAAGCCATAGAAAAAGCAGCAAATGGATCTATCGTCACTTTTGGGATAGTTCCCACGAAGCCGGAAACGGGATATGGCTATATTGAACGCAAAGGAGATGATGTTATTTCTTTTAGAGAAAAACCAGATCAGGCGGTGGCTCAAGATTTTATTGCCAAAGGAAATTTCCTTTGGAATAGCGGGATGTTTTGTTTTAAAGCAAGCGTGCTATTAGAAGAATTGAAAGTATTTACTCCAGAAGTATATGAGAAATCAAAGCTAGCTTGGGAAAGCAATACCAATGGTAATTTAGATTTAGCACTGTCTCTGGATATTCCATCGATTAGCATTGATTATGCAGTGATGGAACGCTCTAAGAAAATTAAAGTGGTGACTTCTCAATTTGGTTGGTCTGACCTTGGTTCTTTTGAATCGGTTTATGACTATTTATTGACAATAGGACATCCGGTAGATGAAAATGGAAATATGGTAATTGGAACTACTAATTATACAGCTTTCATAGGAATGAAAGACTGTATTTTTGTCTCTACTCCAACAGCCAACTTGATTTTGAAAAAAGAGTTTTCTCAAGATGTGAAGACGGTGTATAATGAATTGGAAAGAAACAACCCAGATTTGTTGAACTAAGTTGGACTGTATTTTTACTTGATTGTGAATAACATCCACAACTTTGGCATGCTTACGCAGGAAGCATTCCCTCAAGTTGCTCGTAAAACTACTTTTACAATAAACTCGCTTTTACTCTTTAACATTGTCATGCTGACGCAGGAAGCATCTCCACGAGTTGCTTACACCATCATTTTCCCCACAAACTTACTTTTCATCCCAATCTTTGTCCTACTGAGGCAGGAAGAATCCCCACGATTTGCACTTATTAATGAGATTCCTCCTCTGTCTGAATGACAAAACACGTGCGCAATTAGCAGCAAATGTAATCTCCAAATAACATAGTTCAATCTTTGTCATGCTGCCGCAGGAAGCATCTCCACGAGTTGCTCACACCATCACTTTTTACAATAAATTCACTTTTTGCTTCCAACTTTGTCCCATTGAAGCAGGAATCATCCCTTGATTACTTTTTCATTTTAGCAGTAGGCGACTTTTTTTCATTCTTATTCTTTTCTTTTGTCTTGATCAACCCGTTCGACTTCGCTCAGGGTGACGGAAACAAAAGATCAAGCCTGAAAATTAAAAGCGCAAAAACTACCTCAAAGCGCCGTTCCGCAGCCCGAGCCGTTCGTCCTTCGTCCTCAAGTCGCGGACTGCTGCCACTTTGCTTTTTCGTTGTTTTTCATGCTTTTTATCTAAGGGCGAGTGTTAGGGTATTGAATGGCTAGTGGTTTTCTTGAAAATATTCTTTTCT
>NZ_AJXL01000083.1 GCF_000264055.1 Flavobacterium sp. ACAM 123
GTAATAGTTATTTTACTTAAATTACTAGTAGTAATAAAAACGTAACTAATTAAAATAGTCGTTTTTTTTTTTTTTGTGGTTATAGATATTTGCTTTTAAATTCACTTTAAGCTATTGCACTTTCAAAATTAACGGCTTTCTTTAAAAAAGCTTTAATCAAAAGACGATTAGGTGCTAATCCAGAAGTCATAATTTGCTTCTTTGTGTTTATTCCATCATTTGAAATAGTACTATTTGGATTTTGTTTAGAACCCATGAACCAAAGAACAAATTCAACGTTTGTAGCTGCTTTATTGTCTTGTCCTACCTCGTTAACCGCTCTTTCATTTATAGCAGACACAACTACATCACTTTCTTTACTTTGGCTAAACATAGAAACATTACAAACCAACATAAAAATAAATAGTAAGAAAATATTTCCTCTTTTTATAGAGTCATTAGGTACAGAAGATTTGTTCATAAGAAACTTTGGTTTGGAGAAAAACACTACGTGTTTTTAATTCTGTGCCAAAATTACTGTATCAATACCTCTTTCTAAAATATTTCCGATAAACAACCATTATATTCGTTTAGCTACAGAAACACCCACTACAGCACAGAGGCATACATTCTCTCGCTATCCCATTAAAACAGAGCACAAATCAATTACTTCTCTTCTCATATCAGCATAAAAAAAACAATACAGTACTAAAAAAGGCCCCATTTCTGGAGCCTTTTTATATGAAATTATGCTTGTCCTGCTGGACCAAAATTTAGAGGTATCGGAGGTTGTTCGCTGTCTTTAATTTCGCCATGGGCTTGTTCAAAACGGTGAATGTTTTCTCCAATTGCCTTCAATAATCTTTTGGCATGCTGCGGTGTCAAGACTATTCTTGATTTCACTTTGGCCTTAGGAATACCAGGCATGATACTTACAAAATCGAGAACAAACTCTGATGACGAATGATTGATAATAGCTAAGTTAGAATAAATTCCTTCCGCTATTTTTTCATCCAATTCAATGTTAATCTGCTCTTGTTGTTGATTAGAATTACTCATATCTTAGTTTTAATATATATATTCCTCTTTATTTGCCATCATATCATTATAATCTTCTTTTGAACCAACGATAGTGTGATCATATTCTCTCATACCTGTTCCTGCAGGAATTCTATGTCCTACAATTACATTTTCTTTCAATCCTTCTAAGTAATCAATCTTACCTGCAACGGCAGCTTCGTTTAATACTTTAGTTGTCTCTTGGAAAGAAGCCGCAGAGATAAATGATTTTGTTTGTAGCGATGCTCTTGTGATACCTTGTAAAACAGGAGTACCAGTCGCAGTGATAACCTCACGAGCTACAACAATATTTTTATCGTTACGTTTCAGTAATGAGTTTTCATCACGAAGTTCTCTAGGAGAAACGATCTGACCTTCTTTCAGGTTAGCTGAATCACCAGCATCCTCAACCACTTTCATACCATATAATTTATCATTTTGAAAGATAAAATCTTTTGTATGAATTAATTGATCTTCTAAGAATAAAGTATCACCTGGATCTTGAACTCTAACTTTACGCATCATTTGACGTATTACTACCTCAAAGTGCTTATCGTTAATTTTCACCCCTTGTAGACGGTATACTTCTTGAATTTCATTTACCAAGTACTGTTGAACAGCAGCAGGTCCTTTAATTCTCAAAATATCTTCTGGAGTAATTGCTCCATCAGACAATGGTACACCAGCTCTAACAAAGTCATTCTCTTGAACAAGAATTTGACTTGATAGTTTAACTAGATACTTTCTAACATCACCAAACTTAGATTCGATAATGATCTCACGGTTACCTCTTTTAATTTTTCCAAAAGAAACAACACCATCAATTTCTGAAACTACAGCAGGGTTTGAAGGGTTACGCGCTTCAAGCAATTCGGTAATTCTTGGTAAACCTCCTGTAATATCTCCTGATTTAGAAGAACGACGTGGAATTTTAACCAATACTTTACCTGCTTTAATTTTCTCACCGTTTTCAACCATCAAGTGGGCACCAACAGGTAAGTTATAAGAACGTATCAACTCACCATCCTTACCATAAACTAATAAAGTAGGAATTAATTTTTTAGCTCTTGACTCAGAAATTACTTTTTCTTGGAAACCAGTTTGCTCATCAATTTCAACCATGAAAGATTGACCTTGCTCTAACTCTTCGTAAGCAATTTTACCGGTAAATTCCGAAACAATAACTCCGTTATATGGATCCCATTTACAGATTACTTCTCCTTTATCAACGGATTGACCATCTTTCACAAAAATACTTGAACCATAAGGAATATTATGTGTATTTAAGAGAATTCCAGTTTTCTCGTCAATTAGTTTCAATTCAGTAGAACGCGAAACAACGATATCAACAGCATTACCCTCGTTATCTTCTCCTTTAACAGTTTTTATATCTTCAATTTCAAGTTTACCCTTGAATTTTGTAATGATACTTGATTCCTCAGAAATACCACCCGCTACCCCTCCAACGTGGAAAGTACGTAATGTCAATTGTGTTCCTGGCTCACCAATAGATTGTGCTGCAATAACTCCTACTGCTTCACCTCTTTGCGTCATCTTACCAGTCGCTAAGTTTCTACCGTAACATTTAGCACAAATACCTTTTAACGCTTCACAAACAAGAGGCGAACGCACTTCCACTTTCTCGATTGGAGAAGCGTCAATTGTTTTCATGATAACCTCAGTGATTTGTTGTCCAGATTGTACTAAAACCTCGTTAGTTAAAGGATTTATTACGTCCTGCAATGCAACACGTCCTAAGATTCTTTCTCCTAAGGTTTCAACAATTTCTTCATTCTTTTTCAATGCTGATACTTCAACACCTCTTAATGTTCCACAGTCTTCAATGTTAACAATAACATCTTGAGAAACATCATGCAGTCTTCTTGTTAAATAACCTGCATCCGCCGTTTTCAAGGCAGTATCCGCAAGACCTTTACGCGCACCGTGAGTAGAAATAAAGTACTCAAGGATCGAAAGACCTTCTTTAAAGTTAGAAAGAATTGGATTTTCAATAATTTCACCACCACCAGCAGTCGATTTTTTAGGCTTAGCCATCAAACCACGCATACCAGTTAACTGACGAATTTGTTCTTTGGAACCCCTTGCTCCAGAATCAAGCATCATGTACACGGAGTTGAAACCTTGTTGGTCTTCTCTAATGTTTTTCATTGCTAGTTCTGTCAATTGAGCATTGGCAGAAGTCCATACATCAATAACTTGGTTGTAACGTTCGTTATTGGTAATAAGACCCATATTATAGTTTACAGAAATACCTTCAACTTGTGTTCTAGCATCTGCAATTAATTGTGGTTTTTGATCTGGAATTCTAATATCACCTAATGAGAATGACAATCCACCTTTAAAGGCAAATTTGTATCCCATGTCTTTCATATTATCTAAGAAAGCTGCCGTTTCAGGTACACTAGTCGCGTTTAATACGTGACCAATAATATCTCTAAGGTTTTTCTTAGTCAATACATCATTGATGTATCCAGCTGCTTCCGGTACTACCTCATTAAAGATAACACGTCCAGCAGTAGTTTGAATAATTTTATATACTAACTCTCCAGCTTCATTAAAATCTTTTGCTCTAATTTTCACACGAGCATTCAATTCTAATCTTCCTTCGTTTAAAGCAATATTTACTTCTTCGGCAGAGTAGAAAACAATTCCTTCACCTAAAATTTTGTGTTCTGGAGTAGACAAACGCTCTTTGGTCATATAATATAGACCCAAAACCATATCCTGAGAAGGTACTGTAATTGGCGCACCATTTGCAGGATTCAGAATGTTATGAGAAGCCAACATTAATAGTTGCGCTTCAAGAATAGCTTCTGGTCCTAATGGTAAATGTACCGCCATTTGATCTCCATCAAAATCCGCATTAAATGCGGTACAAACTAAAGGGTGCAATTGGATTGCTTTTCCTTCAATTAATTTTGGTTGGAATGCTTGTATACCTAATCTGTGCAAAGTAGGAGCACGATTCAGCAATATTGGGTGTCCTTTAATTACATTTTCAAGGATATCCCAAACTACAGGTTCTTTTTTGTCTATTATTTTCTTCGCTGATTTCACTGTTTTTACAATTCCTCTTTCTATCAATTTACGGATAACGAAAGGTTTGTATAATTCAGCTGCCATATCTTTAGGAATACCACATTCGAACAATTTCAATTCAGGTCCAACAACAATTACCGAACGAGCAGAATAATCTACACGTTTTCCAAGTAAGTTTTGACGGAAACGTCCTTGCTTACCTTTTAGGGAATCAGATAATGATTTTAAGGGTCTGTTTGATTCTGTTTTTACAGCAGAAGCTTTACGTGTATTATCAAATAATGAATCTACCGATTCTTGCAACATACGCTTTTCGTTTCTTAAGATAACTTCTGGAGCTTTAATCTCCATTAATCTTTTCAAACGGTTATTACGGATAATTACACGACGGTATA
The DNA here is from genome assembly GCF_000264055.1 of Flavobacterium sp. ACAM 123. GTDB lineage: Bacteria > Bacteroidota > Bacteroidia > Flavobacteriales > Flavobacteriaceae > Flavobacterium. Next base: position 4,494 of record NZ_AJXL01000083.1, read on the forward strand.
AATCATTTAAATCTGAAGTTGCAAAACGACCTCCATCAAGTGGCACAAGTGGACGTAATTCTGGTGGAATAACTGGTACAACTTTCATAATCATCCACTCAGGACGATTCTCACGGTTCAAGTTAGACTCACGGAACGATTCAACAACTTGTAATCTTTTTAATGCTTCTGTCTTACGTTGTTTAGACGTTTCAGTGTTAGCATTATGTCTTAATTGGTATGATAATTCATCAAGATCAATTCTTGCCAATAAGTCCATGATACACTCTGCTCCCATTTTGGCAACAAACTTATTTGGATCAAAATCGTCAAGATATTGATTGTCTGCAGGAAGTGTATCTAAAATATTAAGATATTCTTCTTCTGTTAAGAAATCTAATCTCTTTACTGATTCTCCTTCGCCATTAACTGCAATACCAGCTTGGATTACTACGTATCTTTCGTAGTAAATAATCATATCTAATTTCTTAGATGGAAGACCAAGTATGTATCCAATCTTATTTGGAAGGGAACGGAAATACCAGATATGAGCAATTGGCACAACAAGATTGATGTGTCCTACTCTGTCTCTACGTACTTTTTTCTCTGTAACTTCAACACCACAACGGTCACAAATGATTCCTTTGTAGCGAATTCTCTTGTATTTACCACAAGCACATTCAAAATCTTTTACTGGTCCAAAAATTCTTTCACAGAAAAGACCGTCACGCTCAGGCTTGTGCGTACGGTAGTTGATGGTTTCTGGCTTTAAAACCTCACCTCTTGATTCTTTCAAGATAGATTCAGGAGAAGCTAAACCAATAGATATTTTATTGAATCTTTTTACAGGATTCTTATCTTTATTATTATTGTTATTTCTATTATTCATCATAGTTTTTACTATTGATTTATTAGCAATTGAAAATTGATTGTAGACTAATGTTTCACTTTTACCTATCTAGCCAATGGCTTAAGTAAAGAGTTATATCATTACTCTAATACCTCGGATTACTTCTCTAAACTTTAAAAAAATACTTAAAGCGCTATCTATGAAACTATTATAGTTTGCATAAAAAATCGGAACGGGTTACGGGTACAAATCCTAAAAACTTTTAAAAATGAGTAATCAGTTTCCAGATATCACTATCCGAAAACTGACAACTACTAAACTTATTTATTCTTCTAATCTAATGTCAAGACCAAGACCTTTCAGTTCATGCATCAATACATTAAATGATTCAGGTAAGCCTGGTTCTGGCATTGATTCTCCTTTTACGATTGCTTCGTAAGTTTTAGCTCTACCAATCACATCATCAGACTTCACAGTCAAGATTTCTCTAAGTGTACTTGATGCTCCATAAGCCTCAAGCGCCCAAACTTCCATCTCTCCAAAACGTTGTCCACCAAATTGTGCTTTACCACCAAGAGGTTGTTGTGTAATTAATGAGTATGGACCAATTGAACGCGCGTGCATCTTATCATCAACCATATGTCCTAACTTCAACATATAAATTACACCAACAGTTGCTGCTTGATGAAAACGCTCTCCTGTTCCACCATCATAAAGGTAGGTATGTCCAAAACGTGGTATTCCAGCTTCGTCAGTCAATTCATTGATTTGGTCTAGTGAAGCACCATCAAATATTGGAGTAGCATATTTTCTACCCAACTTTTGTCCAGCCCAACCTAAAACAGTTTCATAAATTTGACCAATGTTCATACGGGAAGGCACACCTAACGGGTTCAACACAATATCAACTGGCGTTCCGTCTTCAAGGAAAGGCATATCTTCATGACGAACAATACGAGCAACAATACCTTTGTTTCCGTGACGTCCTGCCATTTTATCCCCAACTTTCAACTTACGTTTTTTGGCAATATATACTTTAGCTAATTTCAAAATTCCAGCTGGCAATTCATCCCCAACAGAAATTGTAAACTTTTCTCTTCTTAATGCGCCTTGTAAATCATTCAACTTAATTTTATAGTTATGAATTAATTCATTCACCATTTTATTAGTTGAGTCATCCGCAACCCATTGACCTTTGCTTAAGTGGGCAAAATCTTCAACAGCGTAAAGCATTTTTTGAGTATATTTTTTACCTTTTGGTAAAACTTCTTCACCCAAATCATTCATTACACCCTGAGAAGTTTTCCCATTAACGATCAAGAAAAGCTTTTCTACTAACTTGTCTTTTAATTCAACAAACTTCACTTCGTATTCCATTTCAAGTGCTCCTAGAGCATCCTTGTCTTGTGTACGTTTACGTTTGTCTTTTACCGCTCTTGCAAACAGTTTTTTGTCAAGAACTACACCATGTAGAGATGGAGACGCTTTTAATGAAGCATCTTTTACATCACCTGCTTTGTCCCCGAAGATTGCACGGAGCAATTTCTCTTCTGGAGTAGGATCTGATTCCCCTTTTGGCGTAATTTTTCCGATAAGAATATCACCAGGTTTTACCTCGGCTCCAATTCTAATCATACCATTCTCATCTAAATCTTTAGTAGCTTCTTCAGAAACGTTTGGTATATCATTTGTCAATTCTTCGTTACCTAATTTAGTATCTCTAACTTCTAATGAATAATCATCCACGTGGATAGAGGTAAAAATGTCGTCACGAACCACTTTTTCAGAAATAACAATCGCATCCTCAAAGTTGTATCCCTTCCAAGGCATGAACGCAACTTTAAGGTTTCTACCTAAAGCTAGTTCACCATTTTCGGTTGCATATCCTTCTGACAATACTTGACCAAGAACTACTCTATCCCCTCTTCTTACAATAGGTTTAAGATTGATACTTGTACCTTGATTGGTTTTTCTGAATTTAATTAGATTATATGTTTTCTCATCAGAATCAAAACTAACCATTCTTTCTTCTTCCGAACGATCATATTTAATAGTAATGATGTTTGCATCAACATATTCTATAACTCCATCCCCTTCTGCGTTAATTAAAACTCTAGAATCTGAAGCTACTTGACGCTCTAAACCAGTTCCAACAATTGGTGCCTCAGGACGAATTAATGGTACAGCTTGACGCATCATGTTAGATCCCATCAAAGCTCTATTCGCATCATCATGTTCCAAGAAAGGAATTAAAGATGCAGAAATTGAAGCAATTTGATTTGGTGCAACATCTGCGTAATCAACATTTACAGGGTCAATTACAGGGAAATCACCTTCTTGACGTGCAATTACGTTTTCGGCAGTAATTTTTCCAGAATTGTCCATCTGAATATTTGCTTGAGAAATCAACATTCCTTCTTCCTCTTCAGCACTTAAGTAAATTGGCGTTGACACTAAATCCACAACTCCATTAGTTACTTTACGGTAAGGTGTTTCAATAAAACCCATTCCGTTCACTTTAGCATAAACTCCAAGAGAAGATATCAAACCAATGTTTGGTCCCTCTGGCGTTTCAATTGGACACAAACGTCCATAGTGCGTATAGTGAACATCACGAACTTCAAAACCAGCTCTCTCTCTCGAAAGTCCACCTGGGCCTAACGCAGATAATCTTCTTTTGTGCGTAATCTCAGCAAGTGGATTCGTTTGATCCATAAACTGAGACAATTGGTTTGTTCCAAAGAATGAGTTAATAACAGACGATAATGTTTTCGCATTAATCAAATCTATTGGTGTAAACACCTCATTATCTCGAACGTTCATACGCTCTCTAATAGTTCTCGCCATACGCGCTAAACCAACACCGAATTGTTGAGACAATTGTTCTCCAACTGTTCTTACACGACGGTTTGATAAGTGATCAATATCATCTATATCTGCTTTCGCATTTATTAATTCAATCAAATATTTTACAATAGTAATAATATCTTCTTTGGTAAGCACTTGCTTTTCCATTGGGATATCAAGACCAAGTTTTTTATTCATTCTATAACGACCTACTTCACCTAAGTTATAACGTTGGTCTGAGAAGAATAATTTATCTATAATACCACGAGCAGTTTCTTCATCAGGCGGTTCTGCATTACGCAATTGTCTATAAATGTGCTCAACAGCTTCTTTTTCAGAATTTGTTGGATCTTTTTGTAACGTATTATGGATAATAGCATAATCAGCTTGATTAGCATCTTCCTTGTGCAACAAAATAGATTTAACGTTAGAATCAATGATTTCCTCTACATTATCTTTATCAATAATGGTATCTCTATCAAGGATTATTTCGTTACGTTCGATAGAAACTACTTCACCAGTATCTTCATCAACGAAATCTTCATGCCATGTATTTAATACACGAGCAGCTAATTTTCTACCAATATACTTTTTAAGTCCAGTTTTAGAAACCTTAATTTCCTCAGCAAGGTCAAAAATCTCAAGGATATCCTTGTCTCTTTCAAAACCAATTGCACGGAATAAAGTTGTAACAGGTAACTTTTTCTTTCTGTCGATATAAGCGTACATTACACTATTAATATCTGTAGAAAATTCTATCCAAGAACCTTTGAAAGGAATTACTCTGGCAGAATATAATTTTGTCCCATTAGCATGAAAAGACTGACCAAAGAATACTCCTGGTGATCTATGTAGCTGAGAGACTACAACACGTTCAGCACCATTTATTACAAAGGTACCGCTAGGTGTCATATAAGGAATTGTCCCAAGATATACATCTTGAACAATAGTTTCAAAATCTTCGTGCTCAGGATCTGTACAATATAGTTTTAACCTTGCTTTTAAAGGTACACTATGAGTTAGACCTCTTTCTATACACTCTTGAATTGTATAACGCGGTGGATCCACGAAATAGTCAAGGAATTCCAATACAAAGTTATTTCTTGTATCTGTAATTGGAAAATTTTCCATGAAGGTGTTATAAAGTCCTTCATTGCCTCTTTCATCAGATTTAGTTTCTAACTGAAAAAAATCTTGAAAAGATTTAACCTGAACATCTAGAAAATCTGGATAGTTCGGGATGTTTTTTGTAGAGGCAAAATTCAATCTTTCGGTCTGATTTGTTATCATCAATGGACAAAATTTTGATTAAAAAAGTAATTTTTTTTGTATAAATATTTTTCTTTATACATTTATTTCACAACCATAACATCTTTAAAAACCAATTTAGGATAACTACTTTCTTATTATCTGTTAATTTTTTTTCCTCGTAATGGGTAAAATGGATTTGCTAACGTAGCTTATAATACAATAAGCAGGACAGACTTTTGTTATACGAAAAATGGTTTAGGCCTTTGGATGTACATCCAAGACCTAAACCTAATTCCTAAACTGTGTTTAACTATTTAAGCTCAACAACAGCTCCAGCTTCTTCTAAAGATTTCTTCAAAGCTTCTGCCTCATCTTTAGTTACACCTTCTTTAACGTTACTTGGAGCGCTATCAACTACATCCTTAGCTTCTTTCAAACCTAAACCTGTAAGTTCTTTCACCATCTTCACAACTGCTAACTTAGAAGCACCAGCTTCTTTCAATACAACTGTAAATTCTGTTTGAACTTCTTCAGCAGCACCATCACCACCACCCGATACTACTACAGTTGCAGCAGCTGGTTCAATTCCGTACTCGTCTTTCAATATTGTTGCTAATTCGTTAACTTCTTTTACAGTTAAATTAACTAATTGTTCCGCGAATTGTTTCAAATCTGCCATTTTTTCTATCGTTTTAAAATGTTTTGTAAAATTATATTTTGTTTATTGTGCGCATTGTAAATAACATAAATCGAGTCTTCCTCTCTCTATATTATGCCTCTGTTTCAGCAACGTCTTCGTTAGCGAATTGGTTTTGAAGTGCCGAAATAACTCTCTGTGCAGGCGCCTGAAGCAATCCAATAAGTTCACCGATAAGTTCTTCCCTAGATTTAATAGTTGCCAGTGCATCTAATTGATCATCTCCAATATAAACTTCAGCATTGATATAAGCTCCTTTCAAAACCGGCTTAGCCGATTTCTTACGAAAATCTTTAATTATCTTACCTGGTCCATTTGCAACGTCTGAAATAAATATAGCGCTATTACCAGTCAGTACTGTTGGTAATTCACCGTAATCATTTGCAGAAGCCTCCATTGCCTTAACAAGCAACGTGTTCTTTATAACCTCTAATTTAATACCCGCCTTAAAACAGGCCCTTCTCAATTTTGAAGTAATATCTGCATTTAACCCAGAAATATCTGCTACGTAAACAATATTTGCCTCGGCTAACTGTGCAGTTAAATCTTCAATCGCGATTGATTTTTCTTCTCTAGTCATACTAAAAATTATTAACTACCAATTATACTGCTTTTGGGTCTAATGCAATAGCAGGACTCATAGTGCTTGTTAGGTAGATACTTTTGATATATACCCCTTTAGCAGCAGTTGGCTTAAGTTTGATTAATGTTTGAATAATTTCGTGTGCATTGTCAACAATTTGTTCAGCTCCAAAAGAAACTTTACCAATTCCTGCATGTACGATACCAGTTTTATCAACTTTGAAATCGATTTTACCAGCTTTAACCTCTGCAACAGCTTTTGCAACATCCATAGTTACAGTACCTGTTTTAGGGTTTGGCATTAAACCTCTAGGTCCTAAAATACGACCTAAGGGACCTAATTTACCCATAACGCTTGGCATGGTGATAATAACATCAACATCCGTCCAACCATCTTTAATTTTTTGTAAATACTCGTCAAGACCTACATAGTCTGCCCCAGCAGCAATAGCTTCCGCTTCTTTATCCGGAGTAACCAATGCCAATACTTTAACATCTTTACCAGTTCCATGAGGCAATGTTACCACACCTCTTACCATTTGATTCGCTTTCCTTGGATCTACACCCAAACGTACTGCGATATCAACAGACTCGTCAAATTTTGCAGATGCAACATCTTTTAATAATGCCGCAGCATCTTTCAAAGAGTACATTCTGTTTTTATCAATTTTTGAAGCAGCCTCTTTTTGCTTTTTTGTCAATTTTGCCATGTCTTTCTTTTAATTAAAAAGGAGCGTCTCCTGATACAGTTATACCCATAGATTTAGCTGTTCCAACAACCATACTCATTGCAGACTCTAAAGTGAATGCATTTAAGTCGGGCATCTTGTCTTCAGCAATAGCTCTAATTTGTTCCCAAGTAACACTAGCTACTTTTTTACGATTAGGCTCACCAGAACCAGATTTTAGCTTCGCAGCTTCCATTAACTGAACAGCTGCAGGCGGAGTTTTAACAACAAATTCAAACGATTTGTCTTTATACACAGTAATTTGTACTGGGCATATTTTGCCGGCTTTATCTTGAGTTCTCGCATTGAATTGCTTACAGAACTCCATGATGTTTACACCAGCAGCTCCTAAAGCAGGTCCAACCGGTGGCGATGGATTCGCAGCACCTCCCTTAACTTGTAGTTTAACTACTTTACTAATTTCTTTAGCCATTTTTTAAAAAATTTAACACTACAACCAATAGGAAGCGATTGCAATGGATATTATATGTAACAAAATATTATACTTTTTCAACCTGCATAAACCCTAACTCTAATGGTGTCTTTCTTCCGAAAATTTTCACCATAACTTCTAGTTTACGCTTCTCTTCATTAATTTTTTCAACCGTACCATTAAAACCATTAAAAGGCCCATCAATAACCTTTATGGTCTCACCTAAGTTGAACGGAATAGAACGAGTATCTGCATTTACTGCCAACTCATCTACCTTACCTAACATTCTATTTACTTCTGAAAGTCTTAACGGTACTGGCTCGCCGCCTTTAATTTCACCTAAAAAACCAATAACACTTGTTATACCTTTAATAATATGAGGTATCTCACCAATCAGATTTGCTTCAATCATGACGTAACCAGGAAAATATACTTTATCCTTGATCAATTTCTTCCCATCCTTTACAGTTACTACTTTTTCCGTCGGAACTAGTACTTGAGAAACATAGTCCCCCATCTCTAATCTAGAGATTTCGTTTTCTATGTAAGCTTTCACCTTATTCTCCTGCCCACTTACCGCACGAACAACATACCACTTTTTTAGATTACTATCAGTCATAACGAAATTTAGGCTTTTATCCAATTAAAAAATCCAGCTAATGCTGATGCAAAAAATTCATCTACTCCCCATGTTGCCAAAGCGAATAATACAGAAAAAATAGCCACAACAATCGTTAGACGTTGTACTTCAGGCCACTCTGGCCAAGTCATATTTGACTTTAATTCCTCAAATGATTCTGATATGTAATTAACTATTTTTGCCATTATGATATATTTTTTTGCACGGGCGGAGGGATTCGAACCCCCATCAACGGTTTTGGAGACCGCTATTCTACCCTTGAACTACGCCCGTTTATTAAAAACCAGTGTCCCTTAAAAAACGACACTGATTTTAAAATTATTTATAGGATTATGCTACAATCTCAGTTACCTGACCTGCACCTACTGTTCTACCACCTTCACGGATAGCAAAACGTAAACCAACACTTAATGCGATTGCACTAAGCAATACAACATCAATAGTTAAGTTATCCCCAGGCATAACCATTTCTACACCTTCTGGCAAAGTAATGATCCCTGTTACGTCAGTTGTACGTACGTAAAACTGTGGACGATAATTATTATGGAATGGTGTATGACGACCACCTTCTTCTTTTTTCAAGATATAAACCTCCGCTTTAAATGTAGCGTGTGGCTTAACTGAACCTGGCTTACAAATAACCATTCCTCTTTTGATGTCTTCTTTTTGAATACCTCTTAAAAGAATACCTACATTATCTCCAGCTTCTCCTCTATCAAGGATTTTACGGAACATCTCAACTCCTGTAATAGTAGAAGTTAATTTTTCAGCTCCCATACCAATGATTTCAACTGGATCTCCTGTATTAGCAACTCCTGTTTCGATACGACCTGTAGCAACAGTTCCACGACCAGTGATTGAGAATACATCCTCAACAGGCATCAAGAAAGGTTTTGCAACATCTCTAACTGGCTCTTCGATCCAAGCATCAACAGCTTCCATCAATTCAAGAATTTTCGGTACCCAAGCTGGATCATTATTCAATCCACCTAAAGCAGATCCTTGAATAACCGGTCCATTATCTCCATCATATTCGTAGAAAGATAACAAGTCTCTGATTTCCATCTCAACGAGTTCAAGTAACTCCTCATCATCAACCATATCCACTTTATTCATGAATACAACCATTCTAGGAATACCAACTTGGCGACCTAATAGGATGTGCTCACGTGTTTGTGGCATTGGTCCATCTGTAGCAGCTACAACAAGAATAGCACCATCCATTTGAGCAGCTCCTGTAACCATGTTCTTTACGTAATCCGCGTGACCTGGACAGTCAACGTGAGCGTAATGACGATTAGCAGTTTCATACTCAACGTGTGATGTATTAATTGTAATACCTCTTTCTTTTTCTTCTGGAGCATTATCAATTTGATCAAATGATTTTGCTTGACAGTAACCTGCATCAGATAACACTTTAGTTATCGCTGCAGTTAATGTAGTTTTTCCGTGATCCACGTGCCCAATTGTACCAATGTTTAAGTGGGGCTTGTTACGGTTAAAGGTTTCTTTTGCCATTTTACTTAATTTTTAATCTATTTATATATTTAATTTCAATCTCCTACTTACTTGAGCCAATGTCGGGAATTGAACCCGAGACCTCTTCCTTACCAAGGAAGCACTCTACCCCTGAGCTACATCGGCAGAGTTTTTAGCTTTAGATTTTCAAACCTAAAATTGTGGGGAGAGCAGGATTCGAACCTGCGAAGTTTACACAGCAGATTTACAGTCTGCCCTCGTTGGCCGCTTGAGTATCTCCCCCTTAACCATTATTCTGTACCATTATTTCAAAAAGAGCCGGTGGAGGGACTCGAACCCACGACCTGCTGATTACAAATCAGCTGCTCTAGCCAACTGAGCTACACTGGCATTATAAATAAAAAAAGTCCGCTATTTCTAACGGACTGCAAATGTAGAGATTTTATCTCTCAATCAAAACATTTTTTAAAAAAAGTTTTCTATTAAATATGTGTTCTCATTTTTTCTTTCCTTTTTACCAACAATCTCTCCAACGATACTGCCGATAACTCAATGGCTTCTTCAAATGTTTTACATTGTTTTTTAACCATAAAATCATCTCCAGGGACATTCATTTTTATTTCAACTACCTTGTTTTCCTTATCACTTGTCTTCTCCACTTTTAAGTAGACATCGGAACAAACGACCTTGTCATAATACTTCTCTAACTTATCCATTCTCTCTTGAACAAAACCTACTAATTTTCCGTCAACAGCAAAGTTAACTGCGTGAACATTTACCTTCATAATCAATTTTTTAATGGTTAAACATTTTTCGAACTGTTACTTATTTCTTGGGTGCGCCTCTTCATACACTTTTTTAAGCTCTGCCAAGCTACTGTGTGTGTAAATTTGTGTTGAAGCCAAACTAGAATGCCCTAACAATTCTTTCACTGAATTTAAATCGGCTCCGTTATTTAACAAATGAGTCGCAAACGTATGGCGTAAAATATGCGGACTCTTTTTTACCTTTTCGGAGACAGCACTAAAGTAAGTATTTATTAACCGATACACAAAAGAATCATTTAATTTTAACCCTTTTTTTGTAATAAAGAAACAACCAGAATCTTGAATGTTTTCAACCAGCGACCTTTCGTTAACATATAAAGAAAACTGCACAGCTGTAACAGGCAAAACCGGAAGAATTCTTTCTTTATTCCTTTTACCAAGGACCTTTATTGTATTACTTGATAAATCAATATCACTCCTTTTTAAATGAATCAACTCTGTTCGACGTATTCCAGTTGTGTACAATAAGTCAATTATTAATTTGTTTCTGACTTCTTCAAAACCTACAGGAACTTGCAGTCCTCCAATCACTTCAGCCATTTCCTTCTCCGAAAACGGAATTTGAAGCGCCTTAGCCGTTTTTAATGCCTTATGCTTCAATAGGGGATTGACTTGTATTTGTTTTGTTTTTAATAGAAACTTATAAAGCGCTTTTAAGGAAGCTACCTTTCTATTAACCGAAACATTCGACATATCCCCGTCTACGAGTGAAACGATCCAACTTCTAATTTGACTATAGTTTACTTCGTCTATATTCTCTTGATCGAAATGCGCTTTATTAAATGACTGGAAGCCCAGTATATCATTCAAATAAGCGCTTACAGTATGTGGAGAATACTTTTTCTCCTTTTGTAAATAATCACGGAACGCATCTATTGTGCTAACCATATAAAATAAATAAACCGTTAGCCTTCAAAGTTAAAAAACTTTAAGGACTAACGGCATTTATTGTAATAAAAGAAACTACTTAGTTTTCTAAGTTGTCTCTCATGTTTTGAATATAAGCTGCTTTTTGCACTTTAATTCTATTCTTCACAGACGGCTTAATAAACGCAGTACGCGCTCTTAACTGACGAACAGTTTTTGTTTTATCAAACTTTCTTTTATAGCGCTTTAATGCTCTATCGATATTTTCTCCTTCTTTAATTGGTATAATTAACATAATATTGACACCTCCTTTCGTTAAGTGTGCAAAAGTAGAAAACATTTTGAATTAAAAGGTATGAATTGTCTAAAAATACTAATCCAAACTACTTAATTATAAAAAAAATGCCATTCATCCTCTAAAAGAACTTAAAACTTACGAACGCCTTTATACTTTTACAGAGTTAAACGCCAAATTATGTTCTTTTAAATGACTTAAGAATTACAACGTCATTCCAATAGACGCTCTTTTTTCAAAAAGTAAAACATCTGTTTTTTTTTGCAGACAGACCTTCAATACCATTATCGAAATAACTCCATAAAAAAGGTCAAAATCAAAACTAAGAAACGTTAACCAACTAAATATATTTATTATAGCAAGATAGCAATTAGTTGCCTTTTATGTTTTGTGTATAAAAGGGTTATTAAACTTTAATTTTATTTTTTTTCAGAAGGCTTGATAAAAGTAACACGAGTTATTTACTAACAAAAAAACGCTGTTTTATCAAATTTTCATTATCTCCATTACTGCCGTTTCTATATTTTCTCCATCTTTAATTGATGTACTTGATGCAATACTAACAACCAAATTATTAAAGCACAATAAAGTAAACCAATATATCAATTGGATCCTTAAAGCATGATTCGCTTATCGTGGTGTGCCGGCAAATCACACTGCTATACCAAAACAGAATTTATTTTGCCGTAAGACTAATATCTTTACACAAAAAAAGAGCCAATAGCTATATTGACTCTTTT
>NZ_AJXL01000084.1 GCF_000264055.1 Flavobacterium sp. ACAM 123
TTGTTTTGTTATGAGTTATTCCATTATTATTGTTGCTGCTGTTCAGCATGATCTAATTCTTTTTTAAACGCAGCAGACACCTCTTGTAATAGCACATCATTTATCCCCTCAAAATGAGTACCGTCTTCATAGTCTATAGAAACTGATACAGAAAGTGTGTGGGCAGCTAAGCCTTTAAAGAGCCCTTTAATGGGAGTACATTCAGTAAAGTTGAAACCTACAGAAAGCTTAACATGACTGTCCATAGTCCAAATATTATTAGTGGGGTCAATACCTAGCCAACCTTGTTTTGGGGTGTAAATTTCTACCCAAGCATGGGTTGCACCTTCCCCTCTTAGGCCATTTTCATTGGGACAAATATAACCACTTACATATCGAGATGGAATACCAGCAGTTCGTAGAAGTTGTAATAAAACAAGAGCAAAATCTTGACAAACTCCTTGGCGATGCTCTAAAATTTCATCTATTGTTGTTTCAATATTTGTAATTCCTTTGGTATACGCAAAATTAGTAAAAACATATTCGTTGCATTGTTGTGTAATGTCAATAATCGACTTATCATAGAAATCAATTTCTTTTAAGATCTTGATTACTTCTATCTGCTTCTTAATTTTTTCTGGATACGAGAGTCGTAATAAGTAAATATCATTTTCTAGTTTAGTTAGTAAGTCGGCTACTTTGACATTGTCTATTTCGGGTATTTTTTGTGAATGTGTAGTGCGTACTAACAGATTAGTTTCAACAATCATTTCTGAGTGTGCCTTCATAATATTGAAGTTACCCACGCGATTACCATGGTAATCCATAGTGATGGCTACATCTGGGTTTTTTGTAATTGAAAGCTGAAATTGCAATACATCTTGATTTTCAAAATTATGCGGAAACAATCTAATTTCATTTATACTTTCTTTAATTGGCCATTTATATTGGTATTTTGTGATATGTACAATATTAAAAACAGCCATTTTTTTTAGGAATAAGAGAAGAATAATTTAGAAAAATCGATCGAAAATTGAGTTATTTCTGTCCTTGTATTATTCAACAAATCTTCTAATTGTTGATTTGTAAGTTGGTGATAATCGGTAAACTCCAACGAGCTTTTTAATCGACCAAATTGATTGCGCATCGTTACCGCTTCGCTTGCATTATTGTCTTTTAAAATGATATTTAAATACGATTCGATTAAGGTTAAAGTATAGATTACGGAGTGAGCAAAATCCTTATTAAAGATTAAGTGTTGTACTACCTTGCGATTGTGAGCGATGTTACTATAGCTTTTTTGATAAAATTCATATCCAGAAAGAGATAACAATAACTTTCTCCAATAGAGCAAATCCTCCTTGCCTTCTAGATTATAATTAATAGGCTCATAATAAGATTGTGTCATAGAAATGGTTTGTAAACATCTTTCAATGTGTTTTCCAATTCTTGAAAATGCCCAACCCAAACCTCTTGGCATAGTGACTTGATATATACCATTATAAAGTAAAAAATCTTTATTGAGTTTGCTTAAGACTGTTATTGCCTCTGATGTTTCTAGTTTTTTAGGCAATTCTGGATCATTAATAAAATGATACATAGAGTTAATATGTTCCCATAATTCTTTGGTTATTTTATCTTGAGAACCTCTTGCATTTTCTCTCGCTTTAGAGATTAGACATTTAACAGAGCTGGTGTTTTTATCTTCACAAATAATGTGATTTAAAACGTAGTTGGTATTGTGTTGTACTTCTAAAATTACCTCAGAAGATAAATTAGTATAGTTTTCTAATAAGGGTTTGTACCCGTGGTAATCATTTGTTTCTTGGTCAAAAGACATGATATAAAGCGTGTTGAGTGTAAGCAACATACCATCAGCTCTTTCCATGTATCTGTTGAGCCAAAACATACCATCAGCAACTCGGCTTAGCATATTAACTTCCATAGTGTTTGTATTATTGGTTTTATTTTATTGACTATTTCATTACCCAAGTATCTTTACTTCCGCCACCTTGAGAAGAGTTAACGACAAGCGAACCTTCAGTAAGCGCTACTCTTGTTAAACCTCCAGGTACAATTTGCACTCCATTAGGACCACATAAAGCGTAGGGACGTAAATCAACATGTCTCAGTTTTAGTTCTCCATCTATAAAACACGGCACAGTACTGAGCTGTATTATAGGCTGTGCAATAAAGTTCCGCGGATTTTTTACAATAGCGATTTTAGCATCTTCTATTTCTTTTTCGGAGGCTTTATTGCCCATTACCATACCGTAACCGCCACTTCCATTCGTTTCTTTAATTACCATATTTCCCATATCGGCAAATACAAACTCCCGTTCTTCTAGGTTTTCCATTTGATAAGTAGGGACGTTTTTAAGAATAGGTTCTTCATTTAGGTAGTACTTAATCATATCTGGTACATAAGCGTAAACCGCTTTATCGTCAGCAACTCCATTTCCCACAGCATTGACTAAAGCTACTGTACCCATTTTATAAGCGCTAATTAAACCAGGAATCCCTAAGGCACTATCTGGTTTAAAAACCAATGGATCTAAATACTCATCATCTAAGCGTCTATAGATTACATCAACTTGTTGAAGACCAGATGTTGTTTTCATATAAACTTTACTATTGTTAACCACTAGATCTCTTCCTTCAACTAATGGGATTCCCATTTGTCTAGCTAAAAAAGTATGTTCGTAATAAGCAGAATTATATACTCCTGGAGTCATTAAAACCACATTAGGTGTAGAAATGTTTCTAGGAGAAAGCGACACTAAGATATTGTGAAGAATCATAGGGTAGTTAACTACCATACTTACATTGTTAGCGCTAAACATCTCTGGAAAAATACGTTTGGTTATTTCTCTGTTTTCAAGCATATAACTTACACCACTAGGACATCTGAGGTTGTCTTCTAAGACATAAAACTCGCCTTTCTCTCCTCTAATTAAATCAATACCTGCAATATGCACATGAATGTCATGAGGCACTTTAATGCCATGGACTTCTGGTAGATAATGCGGGCAACTTGTTATTAGTGCTGCTGGAATGATACCTTCTTTTACAATGAGTTGTTCATTATAGATGTCTTCTAAAAATAAATTAAGAGCTCGTAATCGTTGTGTAATTCCTGTTTCTACTTCGGCCCATTCCTTTTTTGTAAGAATCCTAGGGATTATATCAAATGGAAAAATTCTTTCTATTCCTTGCTCTTCGTCGCTGTAAACCGTAAATGTGATACCCTGGTTCATAAAAATGTCTGAAGCAAGATTGTGTTTCTTATTTAATGTTTCAAGGTTTAAACTTTCTAATGTTTGTAATACTTGGCGGTATGAGTCTCTTACCCCATCTTTAGAAAACATTTCATCCCATCCCCTTGGGTTTAAATTAGGCGTTAATTTTACCATGTCCTCTGTTGTTGAATAATTAATAAAAAACGAGTTTGCTGTAAGTAAACCGTAATTTTTTAGTTAAAAATACGGTTTTAATACTTGCAAATAAATTTTTTATTGCAAAATTAACGACAAATATATGATTAGCTGTATGATGGCTTTATATTTAAGAATAGTTGTTATTTTATCTTTTTTTTGAGGTGCAACCGCATTTAATGTACAGTGAATAAGGCAGGAGCTCTTTATCACCAGGGCATGAGGTTCAATTATGGTTCAGAAATCAATATAAAATAACGAATCAAAAAGTAGTGTTTGGGAATTTTATACGGATTGTATATTCAATATAGTCCATTTACGTTGTACTATTGGCAGATAACATCGACATTATATTAAAACGAATTGGAATACAATATAAATCCGTTCGTTATAACATCAGACTACGAATTATCAGGAAAAAAGGGGTTTTTTTAAATTTTTAACCGCGATAAAATTATTTGCTAAAAGTGGATTCAGTAGATTTCATCATTCTTTCCGTAGTCCAAGTACCAGAAACAATCATACGTCTTATAGTGTATAAAGGATCAATTGAATCTCTTTTTGTCGAAAGGATATAGGCCATTTGGTATCCGCTCTTTTTTATTTCAGGAATCGCTTCCTTATTCCATAAACCAAACGGATAGGCAAAATAAGATACTGGTTTTCCTGTGATTTCTTCTAGTTTTGCCTTCGGTTTTACCAATTGTGTACTCCAGTCGTCACCAGTGTATTTCGTTACTCTGTGATGATCCCAGGTATGCGCTGCGATTACATGACCAGTTTTTGATAATGATGCAATTTGTTCTTTTGTTAAATAGTTGGGACGATTAATGGAAACAGTCATTACAAAGAACACGCCTTTAAAACCATATTTTTCCATTTCGGTGGCGCCTATTGTGTATTGTTCTCCACGGGTATCGTCAAAGGTAATCATGATTGGTTTTGAAGGCAGCGTGCCGTCATGCAGTAAATAGTCGTACAACTGCGCTGGCAATATAGTATGATATCCTGCTGCTGACAATGCTTTCATTTGCGCTGCAAAGTCCGCCGGTTTTACGGAATAGACTTTAGTCATAGGACCATCACTAGCCTTAAAATTCTTAATGTTATGGTAGCACAAAATAGGTACTTCCTTTTTTGAAAGAATGGTGGCCGCATCGTTAGTCACTCTTGGAACTTCTATTTTAGTGGCAATCTCCTTTACCACATTTATTTTCTGTGGGGTTTCTTTAGCCGTTTCCTCTTCTTTTGATTGGCAGCTTGCCAAAACAGCAAGTCCTACTATCAGACAGGCAAAATAATTTTTCATTATGGGTGAATTATTGAAATTGAATATAGCTTGGTTTTGGTGTGAATTTCAGTAACTCTTCTGGAGTGTACATTTTTGAATTGTTCCAATTGTCATTTTTGTAAAACAATTTAAATCCGGTAAACATAACTGGTTCTCTATAGATATAAGTCAGATAAGTAGATCTTTTCAAGACTCTACTTCCAAAGCCATCCATGTCCATCACCACTTGTACCTCAGGAAGCTTTTTTATTCTTTTGTAGTCCGTTACCATTCCTTGGGTAAAACGGTGTACAACAAGGACTTTAGGCGTCAACTTGTTTTCACGAACAACTTTAGCTAGAATATCAATGGCATCATTGATATCATCAGCGGTAAAACTACCAATTTTAGTACCAGGCACATGTCCGTTTTTTAGTGAAAACTCAGGATCAATTCCTAAGTGAACATTGGGTAAGGAAAGGTATTTTATCAGTTCGGTTACTTCTGCTTTAACGGTACTGTGCCCCACTTGGATATCTAAAAATACCAAAGCGTCAATGGGTTTCGCCCATTTAAGAACCGTGTCGATTTGTTTGAATGGCATGCGCATGCGATGCATACTGTCTCTTCCAGGCGATCCTTGTGCTGTTACCGCAATATAGTGTAACGCTGGGATTGCTGTCGTTGTAGAGTCTGCAGCCTGCCATTTAGCCACTTCACCCTGTAATTTTTTGATCATTTCAGCTCTTGGAATTTCTCCTAAAATTCCCATTCTTGTCGAATATAAATTTCCGTAAAACGCGATGATCCTATTGTAGGGTAATAAAGCGCCTGGCAATGGATAAGCCATTTTTACTGGCCATCTTCCCGTGGTATCGTTATTGCTTAAAGCCAGCATTCTTTTGTTGTAGTCCGCAGTGTCGACTGTAGTGATTGCTTTTTTCTTTACAGAATCAACGGCGACAACAGCTATTTTTTCTACCTCTTTTTTTTCATCGGCAGCTTTAGTATTGTTGCAACTGGAAACAAAAAAGAAAAGAGAAGGTATAAGAAGTGCAAGTGCGTAATTTTTCATAAAATAAATCTTGTGTTTAATGCAAAGGTATTGTTTTAAAAGAACGGCTCACGCCTTAAAAAAGTATTCTGAGGCGGTAATTTTTATATAATTCACGGATAATGTTGCGGATTTTGCCAATATGGGTTTTTTTTTGCAAAAAGCACAGGTCGATAAAGTACATTAGAAACGCAGGAAACGAGCTATAAGTTGTTGACGAGCGGTATTAGTTTTAGGATTTAATCACAACTAATTTTATTCCATATGGATTTTTGATTGCAAAATAGAATAGCCTAAATTTATACTCCTTTTTAACCTTTATTTAAAATAAATTTAGTGTACAAACAGTTCCATTTTTTTTACGTCATCCTCTTTGTGTATCACGGGACGGTTTTTAGTCAGGTCAATAAAGACACCACGGCACTTCCTGCAATAACCATACTGGCTTCTCCCACCACAGCGACGCTGCAAAACAGTGCCGCAGCTATTGCGGTTATCGGCAGAAAGGAGCTTAACAAGAGTGACGGTGTCATGCTGACTTCAGTACTCAACACAATTCCTGGTGTATATATGCAACAAGGCGCTTTGAACACTAGTAGAATTAGCATTCGCGGTATCGGCTCCCGTTCGCAGTATGCTACCCAAAAAATAAAAACCTATTTTGAAGGAATCCCGTTAACAAATGCCGAAGGTGAATCGACGATTGAAGACATTGATCTTGAAACTATTGGGAGTATCGAAATCATAAAAGGACCACATAGCACTAGTTTCGGTTCCGGTTTGGGAGGTGTGATTACTCTTTTTGCCCGAGATATTCCCATGGATGAATTCAACACAAGATCAGCAACTACTTATGGAAGCTTCGGACTCTTAAAACAAAATTTTTCTGGAAATTATGGTAAAGGCGCCACCATGGGTTCCCTTAATTACAGTCATTTACAAAGTGATGGCTTTCGCCAAAATTCCTCTTATGACCGAAAATCACTTACGCTACATGGCCAACAAAAGCTAAATACCAAAGGAGAATTGTCGTTTATAGGTATTTATACTCACCTCAAAGCCTACATTCCGAGTTCTATTAACGAGGACGATTTTAATAATCAGCCGGAAAAAGCGGCACGCAATTGGGCTCAGGCACAAGGATATGAATCCTACGATAAATTAATCATGGGAGTTGGTTACAGCCAGCAATTATCTGAAAAATGGAGTTTTAAATCCAGTGTTTTTTCCAATTTTAAAAATGCTTATGAGCCAAGACCTTTCGATATCTTGGATGATCAAACAAACAGTATTGGTTTTCGTTCTACTTTAAATTACAAAGACACACTGTGGTCTGTGCCATTTGAAACGAGTTTGGGGACGGAGGTGGCTTTTGATGCATATACCTTCTCTCTCTTCAAAAATTTATATGCTTCGCAACCCAATCAAGGAAGTATCGCTGGAGCGGAATTCAGCAAAAAGCAACAGAAAAGCAGCTACCAAAATTATTTCGTACAAGCAGATTTTTCGTTGTCTGAAAAACTTCATCTAGAAACGGGTCTGGCTTTTAATACTACCCGTTATTCCTTGCGTGATCTTTTTGCAGCAGCAGAAACAGTTCCAGAATTGGCTTATACCTTTGGGGAAGTTTGGTCGCCAAGAGCGGGACTTTCCTATAGCTTCACCAAAATCAAAACGATATATGCGGCCATTAGTAAAGGGTTTTCAACACCTACAGTTGCGGAAACGTTGACTCCTGGCGGGGAGATTAATACCAATCTAAAGCCTGAAATAGGGTGGAACTATGAAGTGGGGTTGAAGATGCATGGCTTAAACAACAAATTGTACATGGAGCTGACCTTCTTTAGTACACAAATATCAAACTTACTAGTGGCTAGACGAACTGCCGAAGATCAATACATTGGAATCAATGCGGGAGCGAGTTCACATGTAGGTATCGAATATGTAGTAAATTATCAGATTCTAAAAACGGCTCAATGGGAACTCAGTTCTTATCTTACAGGAACAGCAAATCGGTTTCAATTTAAAGATTTTGTTGACGGTGCTAATGATTATTCGGGCAACGAACTTACGGGCGTCCCTGCTGCACAATGGAATGTAGGGCTGGATGCAAGCACAAAAAGCGGTTTTAATCTAAATACTTCTTTTAGTAAAGTGGGCAAAATCCCAATGAATGACCAAAATTCCAAATACAGCCAAGCCTATAGCCTTTTAGATATTAAAGCTAGCTACGCTTTTACCCTATTGAAAAACCTGAAAACGGAATTAAGTGCGGGAATCAACAATGCGGGCAACAGTAAGTATGCGGCTAGTATTTTACCTAATGCAGTGGGTTTTGGTCAAGCCAAACCAAGGTATTATTACCCCGGAAATCCCCGGAATTTTTATGGTGGCATTAGCTTGAGTTATCTTTTTAATTAAGAGATAGTTTTTGGGTTTAGTTGCATTAAGAGCTACTTTGATTGTTTGCCATCATAAAAGTGGGCACGCGGATTATAGCAGGTTACCGCGGATTAAAATTTACTGATTTAGTGAAATCTGGCAGTATCTTTTAAATTAGACTAATCTGTGGCTATTATTTCATTAAAACTAGGCTGACTTTGCCTTGAAGTAGCCTAATGAAAAATACTTACTTCTTAACCAAAGCCACTTCTGCCGTGGTAACTATTTTTTTACTTTTGTTGCTCCAGGAATTCATAATATAATTCATCACATCAGCTATTTCTTGATTACTCAGTCCCATTGCAGACATGACATTGTTAAATTTCTTACCGTTGACTACGATAGGTCCACTCAATCCAAATTTTAACGCATGAATACTTTGGGTTCTTTTTTCGGTAAGCCAATTGGACCCATCCAAGGTGGGAAAATTAATGCCGTCCCCTTTTCCGTTGGCCTGATGGCATTGTATGCAAAAATTAGCATAGACTTCCTTTCCATCAGCCATGCTTTTTTGTAGGGGCGTTTTTTGTTGGATTTCGGAAATAGGAAGGTAGTTCGCTTTTGAATTAGTACTTGGATTCGAATAATAGAAATAAGCGGATGCAAACAATGCGATTCCGAGGTGTAGTTTTGTGATTATCATTTTAATTTCTTTGAGATGAATTGCGTTAAGTGCTGCTTCGATTTTGCTGCTACAGATGTACAGATTAAAAAATTTATTTTATTATTCGGTAATCTGTAGCTGTTATTTCACTATTCCCTTTTGGACTTTTTCTCGAGGAGCCTTAATTGGGTATAATTTTTAGAATTCCTTTTCCTTCTACCCCAAGATAAACATAGCCGTCCGGTCCCTGAGCGACATTACGCAGTCTACCAATATCAGTGGCGATTTTTTGTCTACCAATGATTTTGTCTCCATCTAGTTTTACCAATTCAAGGTATTGAAACTTTAAAGATCCCACCAGCAAGTGCCCTCTCCATTGCGGATAGCGGTCGCCAGTTACAAAAGTCATTCCGCAGGTAGCGATAGAAGGAACCCAATAATAGATTGGATCTGTAATTCCCGGTTTTTGGGTTTTGTCGCTAATACTTGTGCCATCATAATCGATACCATAAGTGACGATGGGCCAACCGTAATTAGCTCCTTTTTTAACAATATTGATTTCGTCACCTCCTTTAGGACCATGCTCAATCTCCCAGATAGCACCTGTACTTGGATTCTTAGCTAAGCCCTGCGGATTCCTATTTCCATAAGTAAAAATAGCTTCTTTGGCACCTGTTTTACCTACAAAAGGGTTGTCTGATGGAATGCTTCCGTCATCGTTCAGGCGATAAATTTTTCCGTTGTCACGGGTTATGTCTTGCGGATTGACAAACTCTGCGCCGCGTTCTCCAGCTGAGAAATACAAATAGCCTTCATTATCAAATACAATTCGGGAACCAAAATGCTGTCCTTTGGTTGTATTTCCTTCGCATTTGTACAGTGATTCTATTTGAACTAGACTTTCGTTTTCTAGTTTGGCCCTAATGAGTTTCGTGTTTCCGCCTTCTCCCTCGCCTTCGGTGGAAGCGTAGGTGATGTAAATCCAACCATTTTTAGCATAATCAGGATGCAACACAATATCGAGCAAACCACCCTGACCTCGAATATAGACTTCGGGAACATTTTTCACTTCGGTTTTTGTACCGTTTTTGAGGTGGTATAAAACTCCACTTTTCTCAGTGACTAACATGGAGCCGTCTGGTAACCAAGCCATTCCCCAAGGAATAGCAATGCCGTCTGCTACGGTTTCAAAAGTGTAGTTGACGACTTCGTCTTGAAGTACAACATCGTCTGGGTTGGGTTGTGCCTGACAGCCGTATATAAAGAAAGTGAATAATAATAAAGAGACTCTTTTCATGGATTTTGTATTAAATATGCTTTTAAAGGTAGTAAAAGAAAATAGAGGGAGGGTGGTTTCTAGTTTTATTGTTTTTTTGGAAGCAGTCGTTTTTTTATGACCCTTACTCCTTCGTTTAAAGCGACCTCGGTTTTTTTTGTATCAGAACCTAGTCTTTGTTTTAACACGGTTTTTTAGATTATCAGTAGTAGGTCTAGAAAATAACATCGCTGTTGAGAATTATAAAAAGAGGATTAGTAAGAATTATAAGAAGGATTAAAATTACATAAAGCGGTAAAATCCTTCTTTTTCAGTAATTGTTTTAATTTTCTGTTAGTGGTTTCTATTTATTTTCCTAAATTTATTAGAGTTTAAGTATCTCGTAATCAATGATTAAAGACTTTATTGCAGGAGACACGAAGGATAGATAAGTAATGCCAGAAAAGAGAGGGCAATGATAAAGATAATTTCGACAAACAATAGCATCTGATTAATCTAAAATTTACAAGCATGAGAACAACTTCATTTTTAAAACGAACGGCAGGATTTTTGTTTATGATAATTTCAATATCATCCTGTAATAAAGCAGTTTATAGGTCTAATGAAACCAAAAAAAAGAATATGGGAACAACAACAAAAACAGTGGAAGTAAAAGATTTTGCAACAGACCCTCATATCAACGTAGGAACAATGAAATTTTTGAAATTTTTAAATAATGGAGGAACACCTCTAGAAGAACTTCCAGTAAAAGAAGCACGAAATGTTCTTGTAAAAGCACAGGCATCGGTCAATGTCGATGTTTCAGGAATTGACGAATCAGAAAAAACAATTACTGCAGATGGATATTCTATAAAATTAAATTTGGTACGTCCTGCAGGTGTGAACGAAAAATTACCAGTGTTTGTATTTCTCCACGGTGGCGGATGGGTATTAGGAGATTATCCTACTCATAAAAGATTAGTGCGTGATCTAGTTGTGCTTTCCGGATGTGCCGCGGTATTTGTTAATTATACACCATCGCCAGAGGCTAAATATCCAAAACCGCTCAATGAAATCTATGCGACAACTAAATGGGTGGCTGACCATGGTGATGAAATAAATGTTGATGGTAAAAGATTAGCTATTGTTGGGAATAGCGTGGGAGGAAATATGGCGATAGCTACAGGCTTAATGGCTAAAGAAAAAGACGGTCCAGAAATAAAACTGATGGTATTACTTTGGCCTGTAACCGATTCAGGGTTTGATACAGAATCATACAAAATGTATGCTACGGGGCGTTTTTTAACAGCACCGCTTATGAAATGGATGTTTGACCAATATACCACTGATCCCCAAGAGCGCAAAGAAATATATGTGTCGCCATTACAGGCCACAATTGAGCAGTTGCGAGGACTTCCTCCAACAACAATTCACCTTGTCGAAAATGATATTCTTCGTGATGAAGGGGAAGCCTTAGGTAGAAAACTAGATGAAGCAGGTGTTGACGTAAGCACGATAAGATACAATGGTGTTATTCATGATTTTGGATTGTTAAATGCCCTCGCTGAATTGCCTACCACTCGCATCATGCTTGAAAACGTGGCGGCAAAGCTTAAAAAAAGCCTCAAATAATCAAGTACTTTGTGGCGTCTTTATGGCGCCACGATTTTTATGAAGAAGGAGTTATGATTGAAAAATCAATTATTGTACTATAAGTAGATAGAAACCAGCGATGCGCTGATTTTTTTATTTTAGCTTTTTTCGAAGTGCCGGTTCCTTTCATTCCGGGAAATTTATTTATCTAATTCTGCTTTGGTTTTCTGAGATTAGAAAAGTAAAACGCTCCAATCGTTTTTAGTAAGCTACTTGTTAACTTCGATATTGCGCTGGATGTTGTTCTCGATTTCGTTCTTTCAGAATGTTGTGATAGTTTTGATCTCGTTTTTAGGGTTTACTAGTATTTATCATTGCAATATTATTTTCCGAGAAAACTGTAGTTTATATTTTAACAAGTAATCGTTTGTCTTTAATAAAAATATAAATTTATAGAAAATAAGATTATGATTAATGTTACGTGCGGGATAATTATTATTGCCGATAAAATATTAGTAGCCCAAAGAAGCGAAAAGATGAAATTGCCATTAAAATGGGAATTTCCAGGCGGAAAAGTGGAGGATAACGAAAAAAATGAAGAATGCATTGTTAGGGAAATTAGAGAAGAAATTGATATCGAAATAAAAATTGTAAAAAAACTTACAAATAGTATTTACGATTATGGGACTTTTAAAATTAATTTAATTCCCTTTATAGCAAACTATATTTCAGGAAACATTAAACATTTAGAGCATAAAGACTATAGATTACTAGATAAATCAGAGTTAATGAATTTAGATTGGGCAGGAGCTGATTTACCAATTGTTGAAGAACTTATAAAAATAGAATTATGAATCAAGGGTTGTATGAAGGGTTAATAACTAAACTAGTTAATAGCAAGTTAAACGAATTAGATAAAGATACTTTTCAGATAAAAACTACTTCAATAGATAAAGCGGAGGCAGCACAAATATTATCGGAACACATAGGCAAAACAATTAGACATGCATTTACTTTAATCAAAGGAGTAAACATTTTAGAATCTCAAATTGATATTGCAAATAAGATTATTTTATTTCTAAAAGCAGAATTAAAAAAGGAAGAATTTGAAGATGATCTAATTGAAACAGAAGGAAAAATATTAAAGGCAGTTTTTACAAAAATTGATGCACATTTTACAGATTTAGATTTACATCTTAAAGAAATTACACCTTACACTAGATTAATTCATAGCGAACTTTTTACCGGTGGAAATTCCGGAACTACGCTCGAAAGTGAATTGAGAAAAGAAATTTTATCTTCTGATAAGATTGACCTACTAGTTTCGTTTATTAAATGGAAAGGAATTAGAATATTAGAAAAAGAATTACGAGAATTTACAAGTAGAGGCGGGAAACTTAGAGTTATAACTACGACTTATGTTGGAGCAACTGATGCAAAAGCAGTTGAACTTTTGGCATCATTAGAAAACACAGAAGTAAAAATTTCATATAATACAGGAAACGAAAGGTTACATGCTAAAGCATATTTGTTTCAAAGAAACACAGGTTTTCACACAGGTTATATTGGTTCATCCAATTTTTCTCGTTCGGCATTAACCGATGGATTAGAATGGAATTTAAAAGTCACCACTAAAGAAGTTAGTCATATAATTGATAAATTTAAGAAGACTTTTGAAGCCTACTGGCAAAATTCAGAATTTGAATTATTTGACATAAATCATCATTCTGAAAAATTAGTCAAAGCATTAAAAGAGGGGAAATTTTCAAAAGAATATGTTTCTAACTTGAGTTTCTTTGATATAAAGCCTTTTCACTATCAAAAAGAAATACTTGAAAAGTTAGAAGTTGAAAGAACGATACATAATAGATATAGAAATTTATTAGTTGCAGCGACGGGAACGGGCAAAACTGTAGTTTCTGCTTTTGATTATAAAAACTTTAGAAGTAATAATAAATCTGCACGATTACTTTTTGTTGCACATCGAAAAGAAATATTACAACAAGCTAAGGCTACTTTTCAAGGTGTTTTAAAAGACAATAATTTTGGAGATTTATGGGTTGATGGATTAGAGCCTTCAAGTAATGAATTTGTTTTTGCTTCAGTGCAGACTTTAAATAATAGAATCAAAGATTTAAACCTATCACCTGAATATTATGATTTTATCATTGTTGATGAAGTTCATCATATTTCAGCATCAACTTACAGACCAATACTAAATTATTTTAAACCAAAGGTACTTCTAGGTTTAACTGCAACACCAGAAAGAATGGATGGTGAGAATATTTTAGATGATTTTTGTGGTCGTATTGCAGCAGAGATTAGACTCCCTGAAGCATTAAATAAAAAATTATTATCACCGTTTCAATATTTTGGAATTACGGATAGTATCGATTTGACGAGTGTAAAGTGGGAAAAAGGTAAATATGTTGCTAGCGAACTAACTAGTTTATACACTAAAAATAATATTCGTGTTGGTGAAATTATTACTAGCCTTGAAAAGTATTTAAATGATATAAATGATGTTCGAGCTTTAGGATTTTGCGTTACTGTTGAACATGCTATTTTTATGGCGGAAAAATTCAATTTAGCAGGTTTGAAAGCAGAATATTTAACAAGTAAGAACTCAAAGGATAGAGAAAGAATAAGAGAGCAATTTAAGAAAAAAGAGTTCAATTATTTATTTGTGGTAGATATTTTCAATGAAGGAATTGATATCCCTGAAATAGATACGGTTTTGTTTCTTCGTCCAACAGAAAGTTTAACTGTATTTCTTCAACAATTAGGTAGAGGTTTGCGTTTAGCAGAAGGCAAAGATTGTCTTACAGTTTTGGATTTTGTGGGTAATTCAAGATCTGAGTATGACTTTGAAAATAAGTTTAGAGCATTAATTGGTAAAACAACAACTTCGGTTCTTAAAGAAATTGAAGATGATTTTCCACATTTGCCTTTAGGCTGTTCTATTGTTTTGGAGAAGAAAACTAAGGAAAAAATTCTTGAGAATATTAAAAGAGCTACTTCCTTAAATGTAAATCAACTGATAACTAAGATCATAAATTTTCAATACCAAACAACGTTACCATTAACATTACAAAATTTCATAGAGTTAAATCATATCCAATTAGAATCAATTTATAAAAAAGATAGTTGGTCGCGACTTTGTCAGAGAGCAAGCGTTATTGAAGATTTTGAGTGTGTAAATGAAAAACAAATTTACTCTGCAATAAAGAATAAATGGCTTTCAACCAATTCTACTACCTACTTTAATTTTATTTTAAACCTCGCAAAACGAGGATTCAATATTAGTTTAAAAGATTTTTCTAAAAATGAATTAACAATGTGTTTAATGCTTCATTATGATGTTTGGCAAAATCCTGGGGGTTTTATATCCTTAGAAGAAAGTATAAATCAAATTGGTAAGAATAAGGTTTTAGTTACAGAAATAATAGAAGTTCTAGAAATACTTATAGATAAAGTAGACTTTAAAGAAATTGAAATTAAATTGCCATATCAACAAGCTTTAAAAGTTCATGCGCGTTATACTAGAGATCAAATTTTAATAGCTTTTGGCTTAAGTACTTTTGATAAGAAATCATCTAATAGAGAAGGCGCTGCAGTAAATAAAAATTTGAATACAGAAATACTTTTTATTAATTTGATTAAATCTGACGAGAATTTTTCTCCAACAACTATGTATGATGATTATGCGATAAGTGAAACATTATTTCATTGGCAATCGCATAACTCTTACGGACCAGACACTAACAAAGGAATATCGTATATAAAGCATGTAGAGGATAATAAAAAAATATTACTTTTTGTACGTGAGAAAGCAAGTGATGACAACGGAAATACAATAGGATATGTTTTTATTGGCGAAGGTATTTTTAAAGAAACTGAAGGTGCTAAACCAATGAGTATTAAATGGGAGCTTAGCGAACCAATGCCTAATTATTTATGGAAGGAATCTGCTAAAATGTCGATTGGTTAGTTTTTAAATATATGTAGTTACTTTTCTTCTCTTTTTTGCAAAGCTACTTTTGGAAACGAAAATTGAATTTTAAAAAACACCTCATTTAAAATTCAAATCCCCTAGCCCTGACTGCAGTGGAACTCCTTATGCAAGGGCCTTGTGTGTTTTTCTTTGGGCAAAAGAGCGACCGTAGGAAGCTTCTTTTTGGCCTTAGAAAAAAACAAGGGCATCAATAAGAGTGGAGCGTAGGGCAGGAGAAAGCTGCTAATCATTAGAAAGAGGAAACGAAGTAGTGAAAAACAAAAAGGACCATCGGTATCGACGGTCTCTTATTCAGGATAACTGTTTAATCAAAACCAATTTGAAAAACAGACTCCATGAAGAGGCAAAAGCCTTTGAGATACGCTTTGGTGGGAAACTTCACCGGGATCCAGAAGCGGCTGTTGCAGTCAAGAACAGCTTTACCAATGGATAACGGTATTGAAACTTCCCTTAATCAACACACTCCTTCAAGGTGCTGGCTCCAAAGTTTTATTTTTTTATACCTGAAATTTATACGCTAATGAAACCAACCGGTTGCGTTGGTCTTTTTGCTCGTCTTCCTGTAAACTATAACTTTTTTGTCCCATTCAATATGCTAAATGAAGTGGAGGGATCTTAACAAAAAAGGCCATCGTCTCAGATGGCCATTTTTTCGCTCTACGTACACATCCAAAAAACCTACAAGAATAAGGGATGCTGCAAAGCAATACCTTATGTTAACTACCGTAAATTTACAGGGGTATTTTGAGCTTTCCTTACGGTTTCCCGTAAAGGCGTTATTTTTCTTGTAAATAATTGATGAAAAGGAGAAATTCAACCTTTTATGTGGGGGTGACGGTGTATTTTTTTTTATTGAAAAGAGTAAAAATAAAAAAAGGGAACGAAAAAA
>NZ_AJXL01000085.1 GCF_000264055.1 Flavobacterium sp. ACAM 123
CTCTNTTTTTATATACTTATTTCTTTACTGACTATCCGTGAACGGATTCGTTTTTTCCATAGTTTACAATGATGGATGTTTCAAAATCAATCCATTCTTGCCAACGCTTGTCAACATCAACATTGTCAGCATATTTTCTGGCAAAGCCCAGAAATGTAGTATAGTGCCCAGCCTCTGAGATCATTAAATCTCTATAAAATTTTGCCAATTCAGGATCTTTAATGTTTTCTGAAAGCACCTTAAATCGCTCACAGCTTCGGGCTTCAATCATAGCTGAAAACAACAATCGATCGCATAAAGCATCTTTTCTACTGCCATCTTTTTTCATAAACTTAAAAAGTTCATTTACATAATGGTCTTTACGCTCCCTGCCTAGTGTCAGACCTTTACTTTTGATTAAATCATGTACCATTTGGAGATGTTCCAGCTCTTCACGAGCAATAACTAATAGTTCAGTTACTAATTCTTCCAGTTCTGAGTTATAAGTAACGAGACTTATTGCATTTGATGCGGCTTTTTGTTCGCACCAGGCATGGTCTGTCAAAATTTCTTCAATATTTGATTCGACTATATTTACCCATCTTGGGTCTGTTGCTAATTTTAATCCTAACATGTCATATTATTTAATTAATACAAAATTAGTGTTTTCTTTCTGATTTCTTGTTTAAATCATGGTTTAGAGATATAATACCATTTAACATTTGAATTTACTGGTGTAAAATGCACTTTTTTCCTTTCTATTTCAACATAAAATAAAACCGTAACAAAAGCTACGCTCTAATTTTCTGTTTTATTTAAAGAATAAAATCATCATTTTATTTTACAGTAAATTCAAACAATAAATGGTATAAATTGTATTATTTTGTAGCTTTAATTAAATACTAAGATGAATCAGTTGAAAAAGCTTTTAATAATTGGTAGTGTGTGGCCAGAACCTAATTCTTCTGCTGCCGGGACCCGGATGCTACAGTTGATTGCTCTTTTTAAAGAGGAAGGATTTGTTGTGACATTTGCAAGTCCCGCGATGGATAGTGATTTTATGGTTGACCTTGAATTAGATCGAGTAGATAAAAAAACAATTACTTTAAATTGTTCTAGTTTTGATATTTTCGTAGAAGAACTAAATCCATCGGTGGTGTTGTTTGATCGGTTTATGATGGAAGAGCAGTTTGGTTGGCGTGTAAGCGAAAACTGTCCAGACGCCTTACGATTATTAGATACAGAGGATTTACATTGTTTGCGAGTAGCTCGCCAGAAAGCATTTAAAGAGAAAAGACCTTTTATGGAAGTTGATTTGTTTTTAGAAGAAGTAGCCAAAAGAGAAATAGCTAGTATATTGCGTTGTGATTTGTCTTTGATGATTTCTGAATATGAAATGGATTTGCTTACGGAGATATTCAAAATTGATAGTTTGCTGTTGTTTTATTTGCCCTTTTTAGTGGATCCGTTAAACAGTAAAGATTTAGTTAAACTACCGTCATTTGAAGAAAGAAAGAATTTTGTTTTTATTGGTAACTTTCTTCATGAACCCAATTGGAATGCGGTTCAATATTTGAAAGAAACCATTTGGCCATTAATTAAAAAAGAATTGCCAGAAGCAGTTTTAAATATTTCTGGGGCTTATCCGTCGCAAAAAGTATTGCAACTAAATAATATCAAGGAAGGTTTTATAATAAAAGGTCGTGTTGCTGATGCAAATGAAGTAGTTCAACATGCCCGTTTAGTTTTGGCTCCTTTGCGTTTTGGAGCAGGAATTAAAGGGAAATTATTAGAAGCTATGCAATGTGGTACGCCAAGCGTTACAACATCTATTGGAGCCGAATCGATGCATGGAGACTTACCATGGAATGGCTTTATAACGGACGATCCAGAAGTTTTTGTAAATGAAGCGGTATTGTTATATGAAGATGAAAAGCTTTGGCTTCAAGCTCAACAAAACGGAATTTATATTATTAATAATCGTTATTTAAGCGGTTTATTTGAGGATGATTTTAAAAAAAAAGTAATAGGACTACAATCTAATTTACGGCAACATCGTTTAAACAATTTTATGGGATCATTACTGCAATATCATACTTTGAAAAGTACTAAGTATATGTCGATGTGGATTGAGGAGAAGAATAAAAAGTACTGATGTAATTAGCCTGTTGGTGCGATGGAATTGTTTTTGATGGACTATAAACTTTCTTAGCTGATGTTTTCCTAGGAATTATTGGAGTTTTAATAATGAGCAAAATAGATTTTATAAAAAGGAAGCGGATGATATGCTTTGTATGACTAAATTTAAAGTCTTTTTAGGTGGAGTGTTTTTATTATTATTAGGGTTTTACTAAATCAGCAAAAACTATACGCTAAACCAGGTCGTAAGAGTTATAATTAGTTTGTGTATTTACCTATTTCGATATTAGTTTTACATGTAAATTGTAGTACTATTATTTTTGCATGAACGACGCAAGCGACATTCTTTTATAGAATGCAATGGAGTAAAAGATATAATGTACAGCGCTAGCCCGTTGTAACATTCCGATAGCTTTAGGGAGTGGAGGTGTTGAGGCTTGCAAATAAAAAACGCTTGATGATTGTTCAAAACAGGTTTTACTTTATACAGAACTAGATTATCTCTAAGGACAGGTACTAGGTTCTATGTATTGTTGTAATGTATGTAATAACTGAGTTACTTGAGCTCTATCGATGGTGTTATGATTACAAGTGAGAGATGGCATGAAAGTTTTCGATAAAGCAATTACACCGTTTTCAACAAATTGTTTCTTGAAAATATTGCCTACCAATAGGATGGCAGATTTTGGCATGTTTGGTATGTAATCGCCAACTAGTCGATATCAAATACTTCGGAATTAGAATTGGTAATTTTACTTTCGTTCATTCATTCAATCTATGGCGAAAAGTATTAATGATCTGGAATTGTACTATTTTTATATGAGTTATGTATGATCAGAATGAATAATCCAAAAAGCACCGCGCCTACAATCAAAACGTTATTCACGAGTCCTTCCATCGAAAATGACAACTTTATTAACATAGTTGAAATAACAAATCCTGAGTTTCTGATGATTTGGTGAAACCGATCAGAATGAAAGAATGAGAATAGTAGCAGTAATACATCAATGATAATTAGAAGCATAAAAAAATCTTCGAAGAAAATATTATTAATATTTTTAAAGCTGTTTATATGGCTTTCATTATCCTGCATGGAGGCTATAAACCAGTTAATAAACGAGTACAATGCAAGAACAATCAAAACGGGGATCAATGCAGTTGCTATTACTTTTTTTAATTTTATAAATTTTCCGATTTTCACTTTTTCCTTAGGGGTTCTACTGGTTTCGGCATTGTCTTGTTTTCTAATTTTTTTATAGAATAGTTGAATCAGAAAAAATAAAATTAGTGTAGTTATTACGTCGTAAATGAATTGCAGGTCGTTTTCCAGTCTGAACCATCCAGAGGATAGTTCGATGTGACCAATGTCTTTGAAAAGTCTTCTAATTACAATCAAGGTTATGATCTCGTATTGCTTACCTATGTATTTTGAAGTGGAACTTGGAAGATAAAACACCAATAAGAAGACTTCATAAACTAGAATGAAAGAGAATGGGGTATATACGGCTGAAATTGGGTTTTTTGTCAGTTTTGAGGCAATATGAATAATGTCTTGATTTACGAGAAAAATAAGCAGTAAATGCACCAAATAACTGACAATAGCGATTCCTACGATGATACGCTCTGTTTGTTCCCTAAATTTTTCAGATAGAAACTTGTCAAAGAATTTTTTCATAATTTGTTTACTTTGGTATTTGTATTATGCATTAAAAGTGTTAAAATTAGGTAGGTGTTACTTCAACATCTAGCTTTGACCATAGATAGTTAGTAACTATCGGTCATTTCATATGGTAGGTGTACAATATAGTCGCTTCTCGAAACGAATGAATCAGGAAATATATTATTATTTTTTTAGAATATCTATAGTTTCCTTTTTTAACGATTTTTCTTAATATTTATATCAGAATTCAAATTTACGTAATTAATTATGTAATCCTAGCTTTATTTGTGCAACTAAACTAATTTCAATTCAATACGAATTAGTGTGCAATATTGAAAACCAGTACATAGAAGCAATACTGATTTGCGGTAAAAATAAAAACCCGTCAAGATTACTCAAGACGGGTTTAGTTTTATGCAGAATCAGTTATTATGCAAGCATCGTCACTGGGTTTTCAATGTATTGTTTCAATGTTTGTAAAAACAGTGCTCCAGTAGCTCCGTCAACAGTACGATGATCACAAGCAAGAGATAATATCATGGTGTTTCCTACTACGATTTCACCATTTTTAACAACTGGTTTCTCTACAATAGCTCCTACTGATAGGATAGCAGAATTAGGTTGATTGATAATAGAATTAAATTCTACGATACCAAACATTCCTAAATTCGACACGGTAAAAGTACTTCCTTCCATTTCGGTTGGTAATAATTTTTTGTTTTTAGCTCTTCCAGCTAAGTCTCTAACGCTTCCGCCGATTTGAGATAAGTTCATTGCATCTGTAAACTTTAATACAGGTACCACTAAACCGTCTTCAACAGCTACGGCAACACCTATACTAACATGATGGTTGATTGTAATTGCTTCTTCTTTCCATTGAGAGTTGACCTTTGGATGTTTCTTTAATGCCATAGCACATGCTTTAATGACCATATCATTAAAAGAAACTTTTATATCAGGAATGCTATTAATAATTGCTCTAGATTTTATTGCGTCATCCATCGTAACTTCAATAGTTAAGTTGTAATGAGGTGCAGTGAATAAAGATTCAGCTAATCGTTTAGCTATGATTTTTCGCATCTGCGAATTCTTAATCTCTTCTGTCAATACTTCTCCTGCTGGAACAAATACTTTCGCTACGGGTGCAGGTGCAGCCGGCGCTTGCGGAGCATTCTCAGCTGGCGCTGGAGTAGGAGGTACTGCAACAGCTGGAGTAAAGTTTTCAACATCGCTCTTAACGATACGTCCATTTTCGCCTGTGCCTTTTACCTGTGTTAACTGAATTCCTTTGTCACTTGCAATTTTCTTGGCCAATGGAGAAGCTAAAATTCGTGTCCCATCAGTCATTGCTTCTGGAGTAACTGGTGCTGCCTCTTCAGCTGGAGCTGACGTAGTTTCTTCAGTTGTATCTGAAGATTTTTCTGGAGCATCAGTACTGTAGTTTTCAGCAATACCAGTGATGTCTGTTCCTTCAGGGCCTATGATAGCAAGTAAACTGTCAACAGGTGCCGCATTTCCTTCTTGAATACCGATATATAATAAAGTACCTTCATTGAAAGATTCAAATTCCATCGTGGCTTTATCTGTTTCGATTTCAGCTAAAATATCACCTTCTTTAATTTTATCTCCTACCTTGTTTAACCAAGTTGCTACCGTTCCTTCTGTCATGGTATCACTTAAACGAGGCATTGTAACTATAACAACTCCTTCTGGTAAAGAGGTTGATGTTGCTTTTTCTTCTTTTTTAGTTTCAGATGTAACAGGATCACTTTCTGTCTCCGGTTCAGTCGCTTTCGTTTCAGTTGCTGATTTTTCTGCTATTAAAGCAGCTACATCTTCACCCTCGTCACCGATGATAGCCAATAAAGAATCTACAGATGCTGTCTCTCCTTCTGGAATTCCGATGTATAATAGAGTTCCTTCATCGAAGGATTCAAATTCCATAGTTGCTTTGTCGGTTTCAATTTCGGCAAGGATATCTCCCTCTTTAATTTTGTCTCCTACTTTCTTAAGCCAAGTCGCTACCGTTCCTTCCGTCATAGTATCGCTCAAACGAGGCATTGTTACTTTTATCGCCATAATATTTTTATAGTTTATGAGGTATGAATGGGTAGTTTTCTTGTTCGTATACGACATCGTAAAGCTGCTGCACTGGTGGATAATCAGATTCTTCAGCAAAATCAACACATTCTTGTACTCGAGCTTTTACCCTTTTTTCGATTACTGTAATCTCCTCTTCAGTTGCGTAATTGTGATCTTTTATTAAGTCTAATACTTGAGTAATAGGATCAATTTTTTTGTATTCTTCCACTTCGTCTTTAGAACGATATAGTTGGGCATCTGACATGGAGTGTCCTCTATAACGGTACGTTTTCATTTCGAGGAATGTTGGTCCGTCTCCTCGTCTTGCTCTTTCAATAGCCTCTGTCATCGCTTCCGCTACTTTTACAGGATTCATTCCGTCAACTGGTCCGCAAGGCATCTCGTAGCCTAAACCTAGTTTCCATATATCCGTGTGGTTTGCAGTTCTTTCAACAGAAGTTCCCATTGCATAACCGTTATTTTCAACGATAAAAACAACTGGTAATTTCCATAGCATTGCCATGTTAAAGGCTTCGTGTAAAGAACCTTGTCGAGCTGCGCCATCGCCAAAGTAGGTTAATGTTACCGACCCTGTTTCAAAATATTTATCTGCAAATGCTAATCCTGCTCCCACAGGAATTTGTCCTCCTACAATTCCGTGCCCACCATAAAAACGGTGTTCCTTAGAAAAAATATGCATGGAACCACCCATTCCTTTAGATGTTCCGGTAACTTTTCCTAATAGTTCAGCCATTACACGTTTTGGGTCTACACCCATTCCGATAGGTTGAACATGATTCCTATAAGCGGTAATCATTCGATCTTTTGTCAAGTCCATTGCGTGCAATGCACCTGCTAATACTGCTTCTTGTCCATTATATAGATGTAAAAAGCCTCTGACTTTTTGTTGTATGTATAATGCTGCAAGCTTGTCCTCAAACTTTCTCCAAAGCAGCATGTCTTCATACCACTTTAAATATACTTCTTGTGTAACTTCTTTCATCTCAATTGTTCTTTTGCTAAAGTTTTTATTGTATTTTCAACTAGTACCTATAACGCAAAAGAGTCTCCTCACACAAATTTGCGAGTTGCAAAAATAAGACATTACATCTAAGGAGTAAAATTAAAAGGGTTTTTTTGTTTTTTTTACAAGAAGTTTTTGTCGAACATAAAAGGCAGTAAGTTTTTTAGCGAATCGGATTTATATATGTCCCCTGTTTCTCCCATGAAATAAATTTCTATTGGTGTTTCTTGCTGAGTTTCATATTCAGCTATTGATTGCCTGCACGCACCGCATGGAGGAATAGGGGCTATTGTTTTATTGAAGTCAGAAGCTGCAGTGATAGCCATTTTCAAAATTTTTGCTTCAGGATAAATAGCTCCTGCTTGAAAAATAGCAACACGTTCGGCGCATAGACCAGAGGGATATGCTGCATTCTCTTGGTTTGAGCCTAGAACCGTGTTTCCATTGTCTAATAAAAGGGCTGCACCTACTCGGAATTTTGAATATGGCGCGTAGGCTTTTTTTCTAATAGCTACAGCTTGTTCCATAAGGTTCTGGACGTCATTAGGTAATTCTTGAAGTGTGCTATAAGCCGAAAATTGGCTGGTAATAGAAATTTTTCTCATTGTTTTTTTGGGAAAAAAAATCCAAATTTCATGATATTGAAATTTGGATAGTTAATTTGAATTTAGAAAGTGCTAATATACATCATATTTATCTCCAAAATTAAAAGTAAGAGAGAAACGTAATGTATTCTCCAATGGATTTTTAACTTTTGAAGCTGAAAATAAATAAGAGACGTCTACCTTAACAACATTGTATTTAAAGCCTGCTCCTAAAGAGAAGAATTGTCTCGCACCCTTTAAAGGACTTTCATGAAAGTAACCTAAACGCATAGCAAAAGAGTCTTGATATGAATATTCGGCTCCTACAGCATAAGTTACTTCTTTAGTTTCTTCGCTAAAACCGTCTGGCGCATCTCCAAATGATTTAAACACGCCGGAAACCCAGCCAATAGATCGGTAATTATCTAAATTTTGGCGTCTTTCTTCTGGACTAACTGTCCCGTCCCCATTTAAATCTGGATTTTGGGGAGTAGGTACTAATAATTTGTTGAATTCTAGATTTACTGCGACTTTATTATAATCGTCTAAAATAAAATCAAATCCCGTTCCTACTTTTAAATTGGCCGGTAAAAAGTTGGTGCTTATTTCGTTGTTATCATAACTGATTTTTGGACCTAGATTTTGAATGTTAAATCCAGCTCTCCATCTTCCGTTAAATTCATTATATGCCAGCTCTTCTGATTGATAAAACCCTGCAACATCAATTGCAAATGAATTAGCTGCAGATGCATCTCCAATATCGGTAGCCACTTTTAAATTAGAACGAATATATCTTCCCGCAACTGCCATGGAAAATGTTTCGCTTAATTTTAAGGAATAAGAACCGTCAATTGCAAACTCGTTTGGAGCAACTGTTCTTGGTACTTCGGTAGGGTCTCCAGTTTCTCTTAATTCGATTTCACCAAAACCAAAATAACGAATGCTACTTGCAAAAGCACTTCGTTCACTTATTTTATTGTAGTACGTTAATTGCCCTAAAGAAATATCATTTGCCAAATCTGTAAGGTATGGAGTATAACTTATAGAAACCCCTTGCTTGTCAGTTGCAAAGGCGTATTTCGCGGGATTCCATTGTTGCGAAAAAGCATCTGCCGAAGTGGCGACTCCTATGTCTGCCATACCTGCCGCCCTGGCGTCAGCCGAGACCAATAAAAAAGGAACAGCAGTTGTGATTACTCTATCTTGAGCGTGTGCAAAAGAGACCGCGAGTAAGGAGCTTGTAAAAAGTATTAATTTTCTCATTTGGTGTAAAGATTCATTAAACAAATATAGTCTATTATTAAAGTATCACAAGTTTTTCAAACTTTTCTGCTTTTTTATTGGTTAGGGTAGATGTGACGGTTAGCTTGTAGATATATACTCCTTTTCCTATTTTATTGCCAAAATCATCTTTGCCGTCCCATGTAATCTCTTTTGATAAAAATCCATCAGTTGAGATAATTTGATTTTTTGTCCAGACTACTTTCCCCGTTATTGTCATAACCTGTATTTGTACCATTAGGGGTTCAAAAGGCCTGTTGTGTGTAAACCAAAACTCAGTATAATTAACAAATGGATTAGGATAATTCAATACATGTGTC
Source organism: Flavobacterium sp. ACAM 123 (assembly GCF_000264055.1). Lineage (GTDB taxonomy): Bacteria > Bacteroidota > Bacteroidia > Flavobacteriales > Flavobacteriaceae > Flavobacterium. The sequence continues at coordinate 9,070 of NZ_AJXL01000085.1, forward strand.
AAGGTTATAGATTCATCGCCAACTACCACAAACTGGATTTCAGTAGTGATGGGATTGTTGTATACATCCCACGCCTTAAATGTAATAGTATGTAAGCCAACCTCTAAATTACGCAGAGGAAAGCGGAGGCTTCCTTTAGTATAATCATCGAGCTTTGTTTGATAATAATCATTTAGTAGGTAGGGACTACTCACGTCTCCGTCTAAAATTACCACAATATCATGACCAATGCCACTAGCGGTATTGATTCCGTTTTCATCGTCGAGAAAAGCCAATAGAAATGGGGATGCGTTTGTAATGCCGCCAGAAACAAAAGTTTCGTCATTCATATATAACTTAACTTTTGGGCTAATATTGTCCTCGATCGCATTTTCATTAATTCCGCCTATCTGAATACTAGTGTTAAAGCCAGTTTCGTCTTCTAATGTCTGATCTTTTCTAGCATAGAAGCTGATTTTCCCGGCAGCTAGTGGAATCCGAATGTCTCTTGGGACTACGAAACTAAATTCAAAGAGACCATTTGTAATAGAAGCATTTCCTCTAAAAATGGTTTCACCAAGAGTGTTAAAATTTATTGGTGGACTATTACCGTCATTATTTAATGTAGTCCTTGAGATGGTTTTGTCAAATATTTTAGTGGAAACTTCACCATTGTAATTTGTCAACAAGATGTCATTTTCATCAGTTATTTCTCCACTCACTTTCATGCGTGCCAATGATTTGAAGTTATCTGTTGTTTGCGATACCGGAATGTCATTCACTTTTGTAAGTTTTACTTTTGGCTTCGGTATCGCAAGCATCAAGGCAGGATCGCCTAAATAGAAAACTACATTTGTAGCGCTGTTTGGGTTACTGTTTTTTGATATTCTTAGCGCTTCCGCAATAGAGGTATATTGGCTTGAGCCAAAAGAGAATAGTTTTTCAGAGAATAAATCGTTAAAATTTTCGGCACTAAATTGCCCGATAGAACGAATTGTGGTAATCATGGCGATAGCACCACCTTTTGGATTCCAATAGGTATATTCTCCAGCTGTTGGTCTCGAAGGATTATCAAAACGGGAGAATTCGCAGGTAATTGTTATGAAAAGAGGGTATTTATACTGGTTGCTTAAATTTTGTCCATCAGCTTTTTCCCAAATTCGTTCTGCAGATAAACCGTCCTCACCCCCGTGTCCTAAATAATTAAAGACCAAGGCTCCCTTTTCGAATGCATTAAATAAATCTGTTCTCGCTTTTGGATATCGGAAACCTCCAGCGGATGCCTCTTGCGTATAGGAATCCAAAATGATTTTGTTGATGTTAAAAAAGGGCTTTTGGGTTGTTATTATATCGGCTAATTTGTTTTGTCTGCTTTGCAAATTAGCGTCATAGCTTATGTCTGAATCATCGCTGATCATTACGAAATTGTTTCTCCAACTTCCATATGATTTTATATCATGGTATTCAATTACCTTATTCACCATTTCTTCTGCCTGTTGTGGTCCATTCACAATCATTCTTCCAACGGCAATATCAATCCCTCCAAAAAAAGAAACAATATTACCCTCATTATTATCCATCAGTCCATAAAAATCATCAGATGCAAACGAAGCTTCTCCTGTTGTATTGCTGTTAAGGGCATGATATATAGGAACGATGTTCGTATTGTTGGCGATTCGATTTTTATAGTCATAAGATGCATCCCCAAAAAGGTTCACATACTTTATTCTCTTAGACGAAGTAGAGGCGTTTTCATAAATATATTTGATGCAATTTCTAATTGCTGCGATATCTTGTTTTCCCGAAGAAAATTCTGGGTATATTGATTCTGTTGTAATGACTTTAACATTTAACTTTGAATAAGATCGGTGGAAATTAGCTAATTTTTCAGCCTGCGTAATTAAAGAATTTGGAGTGATAATCACATAGTCAATATCTTCAAATTGACCTTTATTGTTTTTGAAAACGGAACCTTTTATGTTTTGGTTAGGGACTGTAGAATTGTATTCTTTTAATGGAATGTAGTAATCAGAAGGGTCAATAGCGACATATTTTCGTAGTTCTCCCAAAGTTGCTTTGAAGGAAAAGGACTGTTGATTACTGTTTTCAAATTTACTTACATCATACAGGTTGGTAATATCCCAAATTTGGCTAATGGCCGCGGCGTTAGACAAGGTATAATTGACTACTCCTAAGCTGGCAATTGATGCGTCATATTGAAAGTTAAATTGTTTTCCAACTCCTTGAAGTTTTCTTTTGGCAATTAACTGAATATTGTCCAGAAAGCCTTTTGAGCCAGGAACGCCATTATTATTATAGCTTAGTTTTATTTTTATATTCTCTGATCCGGTAAAGGAGGTGTTACTGGGCAAAGCACCAACATTAAATTCAGTTTCTGAATTGGTATTTATCGCAGGAAAGGATATGTTGCCAATGGATTGACCATTGGAGGAAACCAGAAACGAAGTAGAGGTATATGCTGCCGATGCTGTGGTCGTTTTAATTTTAACAGGGATTGTGACGTCTAAGTTTGGAAAATTAAATTCAAATTCCTGTTCTTGCTTGACGTCAAAAGATTCACCAAACCATTGTCTACCTAGTTTTGCAATATTGATTAAATCGGATTCATGGAACTGATGGTCATCAAAAGCAGTTACGTTTACGGTGCTGTTACCAGCGGGTTGATTTGTTTCCTTAATCCTTTTTCCATCATCGCCTGAGGTAGTAATGTAGTAATATGATTTACTATCATATAAATTATTATAGGTCTGACTTTCTATATTATAAGTGTCGAGACCTTCGGCATAGAATAAAATATAATCCTCGGCGTCAAAGTTTCCGTCGTTTTCTCCAATAATTTGGATTGCATTTTCGGTTAAATCTGAAGGGTAATAAATGCTGTTTAACAGAGGCAGCATTTTTCCTCCGTTTCCAAAAACTTTTATTTTTGTAGGATCAACAGCATTCAAGTTGATGCCTATTTCTTGCAGAAAGCTTTTGGATATTTTATAAACACCAGATTTTTCAATATAAAAACGATACCAATCTCCAGTGGCTAAAACAGAGTTTGTTATTAAATTTGCATATTTATTTGATTGAGAGATCTTAGCGATTGTGTTACTGATGATGTAAGAAAAAGATTTGATTCTTTTAAAACCGTATTCATCTTTCACTATAGGGGATAAACTGAGAAATGATTGTGTGAGACTTCTTGATTGGGTGTTTCTTAAGGAAGATACTATTTTTTTTGGTATGTTTTCAGGGGCTAAATCGCCAAGTTCAGTGACAGTAATAGATTCGTAAACCACGTTTGTAATTTGGATGCTGTTTTCGTTAGCAAAGACTGGTGTTGTTAATTCTAAGGTATAGGTAAGTTTTTTTTCAGAGGGATCATAATTAAAGCTGTTGCCTTTGAACAGGGGGATATAGATTTTATAAATTCCAAATGAAATGGTAGTTTTATCCATCCATTCAATAGTTACATCACCTTTATTTTGTCCATAGGACAGATAAGAAAGGAGTAACAAACTATATAGAAGTAGTTTTTGCATTATTTGTTTAAATTGAAAGAATGGTTAATTGATATGTTGAGTAAAAATATATCTTTTAGTATAAAAACAAATAATAAATAGTATAAATTTGCGTTTGAGTTGTATCACACAGCTTATGCAAATGATCAATCTGAATTTATTTAAAACGATGTTGTCGGTTAATTGTTTAATTATTACATTGCATTACGTAAATTATTACCTTTAAAAGAATATGAAAGTAAATAAAATTATAGCCTTGCGATTGATGCTATCAGTAACAATGATTATTGGTTTTGCCAGTTGCAGTAAAAAATCAAGTTCTAAAAATTCGTCAAGAGCTACCGGTTGGAATGTTGACAGTAAAAAAGCCTCGAGCGGTAAAAAACAAGTTGCTGGTCCTGGATTAATTTTTGTTGAGGGAGGAACCTTTACAATGGGTAAGGTACAAGACGATGTTATGCATGATTGGAATAATACTCCGACGCAGCAGCACGTACAATCTTTTTATATGGATGAAACTGAGGTTACGAACTTTATGTATTTGGAATATTTAGATTGGTTGAAAAATGTGTTCCCGCCCAGTGAAGCGAATTATAGGTATATATACGAAGGTGCCTCGCCTGATACTTTAGTGTGGAGAAATAGACTAGGTTATAATGAAACTATGACTAATAATTACCTAAGACATCCTGCTTATGCGGATTACCCTGTAGTTGGTGTAAATTGGATTCAAGCTCAGGAGTTTAGTCAATGGAGAACAGATCGTGTAAATGAAGCTATTCTTGAAAAAAATGGGTACTTAAAAAAGGGCGCCAAAACAAATGACGTCTCTGCCGAAAGTTCTTTTAGCACGGAGACTTATTTGAAAGCTCCAACAATGACATACGGAGGAGATGAAGAAATCGTTTTAAAAGCAGGAGCGAGAAAAAGTCCGAAAGCTGGAAAAGCTGGAAAAGTTATTGAACAAAAAAATGTATATGCACAACGGTCTTCAGGTCTTATCTTGCCTGAATACAGACTTCCTACGGAGGCTGAATGGGAATATGCAGCGGCGGCAGATGTGGGGCAGAGAGAGTATAATATTTACAAAGGGCAGAAAAAATATCCTTGGTCCGGTAGTTATACTCGTAGTGGGAAAAGACAAAGTAAGGGGGATCAATTAGCCAACTTTAAGCAAGGTAATGGAGATTACGGTGGAATTGCAGGTTGGTCTGATGATGGAGCTGATATAACCAATGCCGTTAAAAAATATCCAGCAAATGATTTTGGGCTGTATGATATGGCTGGAAATGTTGCCGAATGGGTTGCCGATGTGTACCGACCTATTATAGACAATGAAGCAAATGATTTTAACTATTTTAGAGGAAACCGATATACTAAAAATAAAATTGGTGCAGACGGTAAAGTTGAAATTGTCACTTTAGAGACTATGAAAAAGGACACTTTAAGTAACGGAAAAATTATTGTACGAAGTTTCCCTGGTCAAATTGCTCAGGTTCCTGTTGATGAAAACGAAACGTACTTAAGACAGAATTTTGATAAGAGTAATAATATAAACTATAGAGATGGTGATAAGCAGTCTTCTAAATATTACGATTTTGGATCTTCTGAATCTGACACAGAGAAGCAAAAAGCGAGTGCAAGAATGTATAATTCTCCCGTCCATGATAATATAAGCACAGATAGTTTAGGACAGATGGTTAGAAAATACGATCGATCAAGTAAGAGAACAACTTTGATAGACGATAAAGTTCGTGTATATAAAGGTGGCTCGTGGAGAGATAGGGCCTACTGGTTAGATCCTGCTCAAAGAAGGTATTTTCCACAAGATATGGCTACAGATTATATTGGGTTTAGGTGTGCAATGTCAAGAGTTGGTCCGAAATCTGATAAAAGAAAATCAGCAAGAAATTAATTTTTTATAAATTGTACAAAAAGCCCTTTCATTAGGGCTTTTTTTTTAATCGTTTTTAAATGGATATAGCTAAAATTCATAGTTTGTTTTTGGACTGTAAATCAGTTTCAATTGATACACGAAAAATAGAATCTAATTCGCTTTTCGTCGCCATAAGGGGAGATCGTTTTGATGCCAATACATTTGCAGTAGAAGCTTTAGAGAAGGGAGCGTCTTATGTCATAATTGACAATGAATCGTATTATGTTGATGAAAGAACAATCTTGGTGGAAGATAGTTTGGCCACTTTGCAGGAATTAGCAAAATTTCATAGAAGATATCTAAATCTGCCTATTATTGCACTTACTGGAAGTAACGGGAAAACAACCACAAAAGAGTTAATTCATGTTGTCCTTTCTAAAAAATACAGAACAAAAGCAACAGTTGGTAACCTTAATAATCATATTGGAGTCCCCCTGACTTTGTTGTCTTTCAATGCAGAAACAGAAATAGGTATTGTAGAGATGGGAGCCAATCATAAAAGAGAAATTGAATTTCTTTGCGAAATTGCAACACCTAATTATGGGTACATAACGAATTTTGGCAAAGCGCATTTGGAAGGTTTTGGGGGAGTTGCTGGCGTTATTGAAGGCAAAAGTGAAATGTATAATTATTTGTCTCAAAACGACAAAACAGTTTTTGTAAACGTTGAAGATTCTATTCAAGTTGAAAAAACGAAGAATCTAATGTCATTTTCGTTTGGTGTGAATAGGGATAACGCAGAGGTGTGTATTACATCTGTTAAAGCGAATCCATTTGTGGAAATTGGTTATTCTGATGTTTTAATTTCATCTCATTTAATAGGGCTTTATAATGCCAATAATTTAAATGTAGCAATAACTATAGGGAAGTACTTCGAAGTGGACGATTTGTCTATTAAAGAAGCTTTAGAATGTTATATCCCTGAAAACAATAGATCGCAATTGTTGACAAAGGGAACAAATCAGATTATTTTGGATGCTTATAATGCGAATCCAAGTAGCATGGCTGTTGCGATTGAAAATTTCCTTCAATTAGAAAGTGCTAATAAAATAATGATCTTAGGAGATATGTTTGAATTAGGGGCAGAAAGCACAAAAGAACATCAGGAAGTTGTTGATTCTCTTTTGAATGAAAAAGCAGTACAATGTTTCTTTATTGGTGCGGCGTTTTATTTAAGTAAGGTGGCTAATCCTCAATTTTATTTTTATGAATCATTTGATTCTTTTTCAACGGATTTAAAGATGATAACTATCGAAAATAGTACGATTCTTATAAAGGGGTCACGCGGTATGGCACTGGAGAGGGTACTGGACTATTTGTCGTATTAGTAATTTTTTAAGTAATAAACAAAAACAACC
>NZ_AJXL01000086.1 GCF_000264055.1 Flavobacterium sp. ACAM 123
TTTTATTTAAAAGTTAAAACAGAATGATTTGTCCATCTTCATCGCGTTGAAAATCTGTACTATCATCCTTTGTACTTCTGCGTTCAAGAACAATCTCCTGAGGAGGATCATAAGGCAAGGACTCTAACATATTCACCTGCTTGATCTTGTCAGTAGTTAATTGGTTTCCTAAAGCCTTAAATCCTTTCACCGCGATAAAGTCTTCAATATTCACTGTTATCGCTTCTTTTTGAATCCCTTTTATTTTTGGAAAAACCAACTCAACTACCGGACGGTAATCGGTTGATACAATTTCCAATTGTGAATTTGGATGCTCGGTTATAATAAGCTCTTCTTTATTTTCAGTTTCCACCAAGAAACGTTTAATGTAGTAGCGCTGTTTTTCTCCATCGTAATAAATGGCAGAAATTGGTTTTTTAGGAGTCCATTTTTCTAACACCACCATATCTGAATCAAAATGAGTGGACAATTCAGGCGTAATTACCTTTATTTTCCCTGATTGTTGGATAATCAAAATTTTATCATTGGGTCTGAACTCCCCTAATAGCTCTCCTCTTTCATCTACATTCAATCTCTGCACCGTATCATCGTACCACACTTTTCTTGGGAGTAAGGTAGATATTCCCTTTTCTTTAATTTCAATTTTCTTAATTGGATATTTAGACACTAAATTCCCCTTAGAAGTGCGTCCTTTGATGGTCAAATTAGCAAAATCAAAATCAAATTTTAACTTCTTAATACTTCCTATCTGGCGCAACATAACAGTTATCACTTCAGCTTCACCATTTCGATTACAAGTAAAATATAGAATTTGCGATCCTTTATTTCCATTTGTCAAATCATACAATTTGTCTCTGGTAACTCCTGAAACGTTAAATCTTTTTATATAAGAAGGCCCCGATTTGCCGTCTCGATAAATCACGTTATAAATGGTACGCTTATCCCCTTTGTCAAAAATAGCAATATGAATGATGTCCTTACCCACAAAGGTTTTTGCATCCACTTTAGTGACCATCATATTTCCATCTCGAAGAAAAACAATTACATCGTCAATATCTGAACAGTCCGTCACGTACTCGTCTTTTTTCAAGCTGGTTCCTAAAAACCCTTCTTCTCTGTTAACGTATAATTTAGTGTTTCTTAAAACCACTTTTGTAGCTTCGATATCATCAAAAACACGAAGTTCAGTTTGACGCTCGCGACCCTTACCGTACTTCTCTTTTAGTTTAGCGAAATATGCAACTGCAAATTCAATTAAATGCTCTAAATCGTGTTTCACTTGCTCTATATTTCCTTCTAAAGCTTCAATTTTATCTTGTGCCTTATTGCTGTCGAATTTAGAGATACGCATGATTCGGATATCTAACAAACGGAGAATATCTTCTTCAGTAATAGCGCGTTTTAAATGTTTAATATGTGGTTTTAAACCATCGTCAACGGCTTGTATAACATCTTCTCTCGTCGTTTTTTCCTCAATATCACGGTATATTTTGTTCTCAATAAATATTCGCTCTAAAGATAAAAAATGCCATTGTTCTTCTAGTTCACTCAATTGAATTTCCAGTTCGCTCTTCAATAAACCTACCGTTCTATTAGTCGAAATTTTCAACATATCAGAAACACCTATAAACAAAGGTTTATTGTCTTCAATTACACAACCTAGTGGCGCTACGGATGTTTCGCAAGCCGTGAAAGCAAATAACGCATCAATCGTTTTATCTGGAGAGACCCCTGGAAAAAGATGAATTAGAATTTCAACATCAGCAGCAGTATTGTCTTCAATTTTTTTTATTTTTATTTTTCCTTTCTCATTGGCTTTTAAAATACTGTCAATTAAAGTAGTCGTATTAGTCGAAAACGGAATTTGGGTAATCACTAGGGTGTTTTTATCCAGTTGAGCAATTTTTGCACGCACCCGAACACGGCCACCTCGCAATCCATTATTATAGTTGGAGATATCTGCGATACCCTGGGTCATAAAGTCCGGATAAATCGTAAAGGGTTTTCCCTTCAGTATTTTTATCGATGCATCTATTAACTCATTGAAATTATGTGGCAATACTTTAGTAGAAAGTCCTACTGCAATACCCTCAGCACCTTGTGCCAAAAGCAATGGAAATTTAACGGGAAGATTGTTAGGTTCCGCTCTTCTACCATCATAAGACATTCCCCAATCTGTAATTTTTGGGCTATAAATTACCTCCAATGCAAATTTAGACAAACGGGCTTCAATGTAACGAGATGCCGCTGCACTGTCGCCGGTAAGGATATTCCCCCAGTTTCCTTGGCAGTCAATCAATAGTTCTTTTTGACCTATTTGCACCATGGCATCGCCAATGCTTGCGTCTCCGTGTGGATGATACTGCATGGTATGACCCACTACGTTAGCCACTTTATTATAACGGCCGTCATCTAATTCTTTCAGAGAATGCATGATTCTACGTTGAACCGGTTTAAAACCATCTTCAATTGCAGGAACGGCGCGCTCCAGAATTACATAAGAAGCGTAATCAAGAAACCAGTCCTTGTACATTCCTGTAACTTTAGTAATAGTATCATTTTCACCTTCGTGATTATCATAAAAATGCTGTCCCCCAGAAGTTACTACATCTTCAAAATCTTCTTCATTTGACTTACTAGATTCGTTTGATTCGCCTTGGGATTCACCTTCATTTTGCGGAATGATATTATCGTCTTCTTCGTCTTTCATTTAATAAAACCTATTGAATAGTAACAATTATATTTTAAATTTTTAATCCTTAAAAAGAATATTTTTCTTGACAAACATGCGTTGTTGTTATTACTTCATGTCCGTTTTTATCTTTTACTTTTTTCATCACAGTTTCGCATTCTTTGTGATCATTGCTTTTTATGATAAAAAAAGTAGCTGAAAAGGCAATAGTAAAAATCAAAATAATCGAGATGAGATGTTTTTTTTTATCATTATACTACTATTTTAAATTTACACTGCATCAATCACGTCCAACTCTACCTTCAAGTTCTTGATGATAAATTCTTGTCGGTCTGGTGTGTTTTTCCCCATATAGAAAGACAACAATTGCTCAATCGATGTGTTTTTATCCATCATAACAGGATCTAGCCGAATCGTTTCTCCAATGAAGTTTTTAAACTCATCTGGTGATATCTCTCCCAAACCTTTAAATCGCGTGATTTCTGGCTTTGGCTTTAGTTTTTCAATGGCTAATTTTCTTTCTTCATCAGAATAACAATAAATCGTTTCTTTCTTGTTTCGGACTCTGAAAAGCGGTGTTTGTAAAATGTACAAATGCCCTTCTTTTATCAATTCAGGGAAGAATTGAAGGAAAAAGGTAATCAATAACAACCGGATGTGCATTCCGTCGACATCGGCATCCGTTGCAATCACAATATTATTGTAACGCAGGTTTTCCATGTCATCTTCAATGTCTAATGCAGCTTGTAATAAATTAAATTCCTCATTTTCATAAACAATTTTTTTGTTCATGCCGTAAGAATTCAAAGGCTTTCCACGCAAACTAAAAACAGCCTGTGTATTCACATCTCGAGACTTGGTTATAGATCCTGATGCAGAATCTCCCTCTGTTATAAAAAGCGTACTTTCTAGATTCCTCGGGTTTTTCGTATCGGTGAGATGCGCACGACAATCCCTTAATTTTTTATTGTGTAAATTCGATTTTTTAGCTCGGTCCTTGGCTAATTTTCGAATTCCGGATAATTCTTTTCGTTCCCGTTCCGCCTGAAGAATTTTACGCAGTAGCGCGTCTGCAGTCGCCGTATTTCTATGTAAGTAATTATCTAATTTTGTTTTAACGAAATCATTAATAAAAGTGCGCACAGACGGCATTCCCGCTTCTGATCCCATATCAGCAGAACCCAACTTAGTTTTGGTCTGTGATTCAAATACCGGCTCCATCACTTTGATACTAATAGCACTTACAATTGATTTACGTACATCTGAGGCCTCAAAACTTTTATTGTAAAACTCACGTATGGTTTTTACAATAGCTTCGCGATAAGCCGCAAGATGCGTTCCCCCGTGTGTAGTATTCTGTCCGTTTACAAAGGAATGATATTCTTCGCTATATTGCGTTTTACTATGCGTTAAAGCGATTTCTATATCCTCTCCCTTCAAGTGAATGATGGGATATTCTAAATCATCAGCATGAATAGTTTCTTCTAACAAGTCTTTCAGACCATTTTCAGAATAATATTTTTCTCCGTTGAATGCTATCGTCAACCCATTATTTAAATAACAATAATTCTTCACCATCTTGATTACATACTCATAACGGTATTTGTAATTTTTAAAAATAGCTTCATCTGGAATAAAAGTAACCTTGGTTCCTTTTCTCTTGGTGGTATCAATAACCTCTTCTTCCAACATCAAATTACCAGCAGAAAACTCGGCGGCTTTTTGTTTATCATCACGAACAGATTCCACGCGGAAATAATTAGATAAGGCATTTACTGCCTTTGTTCCGACTCCGTTTAAACCCACCGATTTCTTAAAAGCCAAGGAGTCATATTTCCCCCCAGTATTCATCTTAGAAACCACATCAATGACTTTCCCTAAAGGAATTCCACGGCCATAATCTCTAACGTTTACCGTTTTGTCCTTGATGGTCACTTCGATTGTTTTACCAGCACCCATAACGAATTCATCGATACAGTTGTCCAGCACCTCTTTTAGAAGAATGTAAATCCCGTCATCAGGCGAAGATCCATCTCCCAGTTTACCAATATACATACCAGGACGCATACGGATGTGCTCTTTCCAATCGAGCGATCGAATATTATCTTCAGTATACTGATTTTGATCTGACATTTTAAATTTTGTGGATTTTGTGCTAATATAGGCTATCTCGCTATATTTTAAAAGAGGAAGCGATCAAAGTTATTAAGAATTATATTGACATTATAAAATCAATTAGTTTGAAGATTCTATTCCTAAAACTTGTTTGGCAAGAGCAATCATTTTTGGAGTTCCTGTGTGTTTATTTTTTTCATCTGATAATTTCACAACACCTTCCCAGCTGCTATTTGTAATCTTAGTTTCCTTGAGTTTTATTACCATATTCATTGCAGGTAAACCCACATCATTACTAAGGTTTGTACCAATTCCAAAAGACATTTTTATTTTACCTCGACAAAAGTCAGCAATGGCTTTTACCTTTTCTAAATTCAACGAGTCAGAGAAAACAATAATTTTAGAGCGTGGTTCTATTCCCATATTTTCGTAATGTGCGATTGTTTTTTTAGCAAACTCAATTGGATCACCACTATCGTGTCGCACACCATCAAAAAGTTTAGAAAATTTTTTATTGAACTGTTTAAAAAATACTTCAGTTGTGTAGGTATCCGTTAATGCGATACCCAGATCACCTTGATATATTTTTGTCCAATTCTCGAGACTTATGGCATTGGCCACTTTGAATCCATATTCTGATGCATGATACATAAACCATTCATGTGCATGAGTTCCTGACGGTTTTCTGTTTTGTAGCATCGCTAAATGTACGTTGCTAGTTCCTAAAAAAGCATCGGCACCAAAAGCATCTAATGTTTCAGTAACTAATTTTTGAACTGAATAAGAATGACGACGTCGAGTTCCAAATTCTAAAATTACAACTCCCAAACTATTGTAACTTTCTATTTTTGATTTAGCAATGCGTTTGACTTGTTCATCAGCTATGCGAGTTAAATTTTGAGACAGATAAAAAAGTTCTGAAATCAAAGCCATTAAAGGAACTTCCCAAAGAATCGTTCTATACCAATATCCTACAATAGTAACTTTTAATTCACTTCCATGCTGCTCAATACTAACTTCAGTAGGATCATACGCATAACCTTGCAAAAAATCTAAATACGTTGGATCTAAATAAGGACATTTCTCGGTCAGGAATTTCTTTTCGGCTACTGTTAATTTCAAGTGAATCATCGCATCGACAGCTTCACGAAGTAAAGCGGCAAAATGCGGTGGGAATTGATGATTTCCACGATTAATAAATTCATAACGAACTTCAGCTTTTGGAAAAAGCTTGATTACAGCATGCTGCATCGTAAATTTGTAAAAATCATTATCTAAAATCGAGTGTAATTGGACAAGAGTCATAGTTACTTTAAAAATTATCTTCTATTAATTTTTGAAGTTCTTTACGCAATTCAACATTACTGATTTGCTCCTTTTTAATATCAAAATTATCATCGAAGCTTGGTAATGAAAACGCGGCCTTAATATTTCCACCATAAAACGGAAAAGCTTTTTTAGCAATTTCTAACACAGCTGTACCCCCTTTAGCTCCTGGGGACGTAGACATTAACAACATGGGTTTTTCTTGAAAAACTTTACCAGAAATTCTGGTACACCAATCAAAAACATTTTTGAAAGCTACCGAATAATTTCCATTATTTTCCGCTAAGGAGACTACCAAAACATCAGCACTAGCAATTTTATCTAAAAAGGCTTGCGCTAGAGAATGCTCTCCTATTTCTTCTTCAATATCCACGGTAAATAAAGGCATGCTGAAATCGTTTAGATCCAAAACCTCCACTTCGTAATTTTCAAATAAGTGGGCTGCGGATGTCGCTAATTTTTTATTTATGGAATTTTTACTGGGGCTTGCGCCGAAAGCGACTATTTTCATATCATTCTGTTTTCACTAAATGTACTAAAAATTGGCACCAGCGCAAAATAATTAGAGATAGATTTAAAAAGTTAAAACAAGACTCCAGACTCATCAGCAGGTGTCATTTTGAATTTTATTATATTGATAGTACGCCGTCGAATTGGCACGGGTAGTAAGCATTACACTAGAACGCCTGAGACTAAAACATTATTTATGTGTCATTACTTAAAACTAATAGAACTTTTTTTCTCTAATTACCTACACAACATATAGATAAGTAAATTGTTTCATTCTAAATAATCGTTTTTTTCTTGATAAAATGCAGCAGCCAAAGAAAGCTCTTTTACTGTTTTAGAAAAATATAATTTACTTTAAATTTTGAGAGGTAGAGTCGGAAACAAGTTATCAACAGCCCGCTCTGTCTTAAGCAAACACAAAAAAACCGTAAAATTACTTCTACGGTTTCTCTATTCTGTGTTCTATTCTCTTAATACTATTACACGTTAAATCTAAAATGCATTACATCTCCATCTTTAACGATATATTCTTTTCCTTCTACTTTAAACTTTCCTGCTTCTTTACATTTCGCTTCTGAACCGTAATGAACAAAATCTTCATAAGCGATAACCTCGGCACGGATAAAACCTTTTTCGAAGTCGGTATGAATCACTCCTGCAGCTTGTGGTGCAGTTGATCCAACATCTATCGTCCAAGCACGAACTTCTTTTACACCTGCGGTAAAGTACGTTTGTTGTTTCAATAATTTATAAGCTGCTCTAATTAAAACAGAAGCTCCTGGCTCCGTTAAACCCATGTCTTCCAGAAAAACTTGACGTTCTTCGTAACTTTCTAATTCGGTAATATCAGCCTCTGCTCCTACAGAAAGAATAATAACCTCAGCATCTTCATCTTTTACTAATTCCCGAACCTGATCTACATATTTATTTCCGTTTACAGCTGAATTCTCATCTACATTGCAAACATACAAAACTGGCTTTGCAGTAATCAATTGAAAAGCTTCCATTAACAACTCTTCATCGTTATTTTGAGGAATGACTATTCTTGCCGATTTAGCTTGTAACAGCGTTTCTCTAATTCGATCTAAAAGTGCTTTTTCAGTTTGCGCTTCTTTATTTCCGGTTTTAGCTGCACGATTTACTTTCTCCAAACGTTTTTCAACGTTTTCAAGATCTTTCAATTGCAACTCAATATCAATAGTTTCTTTATCTCTAATGGGATTAACGTTTCCGTCAACGTGAACGATATTGTCATTATCAAAACAACGAAGCACGTGAATAATAGCATTACATTCCCTAATATTACCTAGAAATTGATTTCCTAATCCTTCGCCCTTACTGGCCCCTTTCACTAAACCTGCGATATCTACAATATCAACCGTTGCCATTTGCACACGTTCCGGCTTGACCAGTTCTTCTAATTTTTCAATTCTAGAATCGGGTACGTTGACCACTCCTATATTAGGTTCAATAGTACAAAAAGGAAAATTGGCGCTTTGCGCTTTTGCATTTGACAAACAATTAAATAATGTTGATTTCCCAACATTTGGTAACCCTACAATTCCTGCTTTCATGATAGTATTGTTTACATAAAACGTTTAATCGCTTTAAGTTTGATATTAATTTTAAAAAGTGTGCAAATATAAGATTTAATAAATCTCAGACATCATAATCAATAGATTAATGCATTTGTAAAGTTTTTTTTTAACTTTTTGAGTATCTCGTAATAAAACCGCAACTAATATGTCACATTAGGAAATTAACCCAATTATTATAGTAAAATCATATATTTTATAATAAAAACTAATTATATGTTAAACCCAAGTTAAAAACTTATTATCTTTCCAATGAAATTAAACCAACCAAAAACCAAAAGAACTTATTATGAGAAAAATTACCCTATTATTTTTACTGCTGAACGTCAGTTTTCTTTTTGCACAAAAAGAAATTTCAGGTTTAGTAAAAGATGCTTCTGGAGCGGCGCTTCCAGGAGTAAACATCGTCGAAAAAGGAACACAAAACGGGGTTTCAACCAACATTGATGGTGCTTACAAAATTAAAGTTAAAGAAGGCGCTACGATTGTTTTTAGCTATATTGGTTTTACCACCGTAGAGAAGGCTGCTACAGGTTCCACAGTTAATGTAGTTTTATCAGAAGAAGGCGGACAGGCATTACAAGAGATTGTAGTAACAGGATCGCGAACTCCGGTAAGAAGTAATACCAAAAGTCCTTTACCTATAGATGTAGTATCTGCGAAAGATCTAGTTTCTACAGGACAAACAACCTTCGACAAAGCTTTACAGTACAGAATACCATCATTTAGTACGGTACAAACTCCAGTAAATGACGCGACTTCTCTTTTAGATCCTTATGAAATTAGAAACATGGGGCCAAGTAGAACATTAATTTTAATAAACGGTAAACGTAAAAATTTAAGTGCTTTGTTGTACACGCAAACCTCTCCTGGACGTGGTGAAACGGGTTCTGATATTTCAGGAATTCCAATTGATGCAATCAAAGACATACAAGTTTTAAGAGACGGTGCATCTGCACAATACGGCTCTGATGCTATTGCTGGGGTAATTAACATTATCTTGAAAGATAACCCTGGTGGAGGTTCTGCAACATTAAGAACAGGAGTAACTTCTGCTGGTGATGGTGAAATGATTGGTGTTTCCCTGAACAATGGCTCTTCTATTGGTGATGATAGAGGGTTTATTAACTATACAGTAGATCTTTCAAAAACGAATGTATCAAATAGACCTGGAACAGTGGATGCTGCAGGAGAAGCTGCAGATTTTGGAGCTAACATTACCGATGTTAGAGAATTTTTAAGTAGAAATCCAGATGCTAACAACATAAATGGTGCGCCTGAAACTGCTGCAGCTAAGTTTTTAATAAATGGTGACTACAAACTAAGCGAGCAATCTGACATGTATTTTAATGCTGCTTTTATCAATAAAAAAGTAAACTCTTTTGCAAACTACAGAACGCCTTATTGGAGAACGGTTGAATCTATGCCATATTTAGCAAATTTTTTCCCTGGAAATAATCCAAACAATGCAGGAGGTTATGACGGATATGTTCCTACTTTTGAAGGAGACCTTAAGGACTACAATGCTACTATAGGTTTCAAATCTGTAATTAATGATTGGAATGTAGATGCTAGTTTTACGACTGGTGGAAACTCTCAAACCTATAAAGTAAATCAATCTCATAATAGAAACTTCGTTTATGTACCAACATATAACACAGAAACAGGAGAATTTGATGCAACTTCCATATACAGAGAGAACAGTAAAAAATCTTTTGATCCAGGAGGAACAGGTTTTTATCACAATGTTGGTAACCTAGATATCTCAAAAATTTTAACAGAAAATCTAAGTGTCGCTTTTGGTAGTGAATTTAGATATGAAACTTTTGAAGTTATAGAAGGTGAATTAGGTTCTTATGATGGTGGTGGTGCAGATTCATTTGCAGGTAATAGCCCAGAAAATTCAGGGAAATTTACCCGTTATAACTTTGGTGGGTATGCTTCTTTAAACTGGAATCCAACTGAAAACTTAACTTTAGACGGTACGATTAGAAATGAAAACTATTCTGATTTTGGAAATGCTTTTGTTTGGAAAGTAAGTGGAGCGTACACTATTAACGATAAATATACTTTAAGAAGTTCCTTATCTACAGGATTTAGAGCACCTACATTACACCAAATTTATACTCAAAAAGCACAATATAGTTTTGTGCCTGGACAAGGAATTCAAGTAGGTGGTTTGGTAAACAATGTCTCTTCTCAAGCTGGTTTATTAGGTATCCCTAAATTGAAACAAGAAACTTCTACAAACTTTACATTTGGTTTAGGTGGAAAAGTGAGTAGAAATTTTAGTTTTACAATAGATTATTATAGTATAAATTTAAAAGACAGAGTTGTTTTAAGTACAGAAATTGGCGCATCTGCAGCAGGTAATACTGCTTTAGACCAAATTTTGAGTGATAATAATTTGAGTGATTTAAGTTTTTTTACAAATGCTATAGATACAAAAACTTCTGGTTTAGATCTTGTAATAACTTACGACAAACTTGAAGTGGGTGATGGTAAATTAGGTTTTAACTTATCTGGAAACTATGTTATCGAAAATGCAAGAGATGGAGCAGTTAACAACCCAGCTATTGTTGAAGCTGCAGGACAATCTGTTGTTAATGATACTCAAGAAGCGTTATTCTTTACTTCAAGACCAGAAATGAAATTCATTTTAGGAGTCAATTATGACATTGGCAAATTTGGATTCAATTTTAACAATACCTATTTTGGTAAAACGAAATTTGCTCAACAAGGTTTACAAAATTTAGAAAGCATTTTTGTTAATCCAGCTGATATACCAGCGGGAGCTCAACAAGATGGTGGATCTGATTTAAGAACAGAGTTTACTCCAAAAGTTGTTACAGATTTAGGAATTAATTTTAATGCTACTAAAAAGTTGACCTTATCGTTAAATGTAAATAACATATTTAATGTGTTGCCAGAATGGAGTTTTACAAACGCAACTCCAACGGGTCAGGCAATTCTCGATGGTGCAGCTGTTACAAACTCTCCCTCTAACTTAATAACCTTTAACCAACGTTATTCTCAAATGACCTATGATGGGTACCACTTTAGTCAATTAGGAACTATGTTCAATTTATCTTTGAACTATAGATTTTAATTCTTAATCATCCTTTTTAAAAGGGCTATCCGCTGGATAGCCCTTTTTTTATATTGTGATTTTTCCTAGTGCTTGAGTTCAATTAATTACAAACAACGGATTTAATTGACCACTTTTTATAAAAACCTGGGAGTTTCCTTAAAATTTTGTTAAAAAAAATCTATATTGCATCAGAAATTTAGACTAAACAAAACCAAATTACCTTAACATGAAAAAAATCACATTATTATTTTTATTACTGAATGCCAGTTTCCTTTTTGCACAAAAAGACATTTCTGGAGTAGTAAAAAACAACTCAGGCTCTCCTCTTCCCGGTGTTAATATCATCGAAAAAGGAACACAAAACGGGGTATCCACCGATATGGCTGGTGCTTATAAAATGAAAGTCAAAGAAGGCGCTATTATTGTATTTAGTTATATTGGTTTTGCTAACGTAGAGAAGGCTGCTATAGGTTCTATAATTAACGTTGTTTTATCAGAAGATGGTGGTCAAGCCTTACAAGAAATCCAAATTGTAGGTTCCAGAAATACGAAAAGAACTGTCGTAAACTCAGCAGTGCCTATTGATGTCATTAATGTTAGAGATGTAACAACACAAAGTGGAAAATTAGAAATTAATGAGTTACTACAATATGTTGCTCCTTCTTTTAATGCTAACAAACAATCTGGTTCAGATGGGGCAGATCACGTAGACCCGGCTTCGTTAAGAGGATTAGGTCCAGATCAGACCCTAGTTTTAATCAATGGAAAAAGAAGACATCAATCTTCACTAATCAATCTTTTTGGAACTCGCGGACGTGGAAACACGGGTACGGATTTGAATGCAATTCCAGCAGCTTCCATCAAGAGAATTGAAATCTTGAGAGATGGTGCTGCGGCACAGTACGGCTCTGATGCAATAGCAGGAGTCATCAACATTGTGCTGAATGACAGCGTAGATGAGCTAACTGGTTCGATAACATATGGAGTCTATAACACCAATGCTAAAGGTGACTTCCTAGATGGAACTGCAAATACAGATGGATACCGATTAGATAAAAACGGAAATGGAAATTCATTTGGAAAAGACCAGTCTTTTGACGGAGGATCTGTAAAAGTGGCAGCAAATTATGGCGTTGCAGTTGGTGATAAAGGTGGTTTTGCTAACTTCACCACTGAATATTTAAATAAAAATAAAACATTACGCCCTGGATATGATTTCAGGAAAGGATTTGGAGAGGCGGCCATTCAAGGCTTTAATGTTTTTGGAAATTTTGCTATCCCGGTTTCAGACAAAACTGAGTTTTATGCTTTTGGAGGACGAAACTATAGAGATACTGACGCGTATGCTTTTACAAGAAATGACGGCGAACGAGTTGTAGAATCAATTTATCCCGGAGGGTATTCCCCCCGAATAACCTCAAATATTCTAGACAATTCCTTTGCAGCTGGCTTTAGAACAGAGACTGCCAGCGGATGGAAAATTGATATTAGTAATGCTTATGGTAAAAACCTTTTTCATTACTACATCAAAGGAACTATTAACGCTTCGTTAGAAGGTGCTTCCCCAACTGAGTTTGATGCTGGAGGTCATAGTTTAAGTCAAAACACTACAAATTTTGATTTCTCTAAAAACTACAGCTCAGTACTAAACGGAATGAATATCGCATTTGGAGCAGAGTTT
Source organism: Flavobacterium sp. ACAM 123 (assembly GCF_000264055.1). Lineage (GTDB taxonomy): Bacteria > Bacteroidota > Bacteroidia > Flavobacteriales > Flavobacteriaceae > Flavobacterium. The sequence goes on from NZ_AJXL01000086.1 coordinate 13,011, forward strand.
AGAACAGAAAAATTCAATATTTTTGCTGGAGAAGAAGGTTCTTATTCTACTTACGATACTTCAGGAAGAGTGATTATTGATCCAACAACTCAATCTGCTCCAACAGATCCAATCTCTGGTGAATTAAGACCAGGTGGATCTCAAGGGTTTCCGGGGTACAGTCCTGCTAATATGGTAGATAAAAGTCGTACTAACCTGTCACTATATGCTGATACAGAGTTTGATATTACAAATGCATTGTTGATAAGTGCTGCTGCTCGCTATGAGAATTATAGTGATTTCGGAAGTACATTAAATGGAAAATTAGCTGCAAGAATTAAAGTTTCGAAAAACTTCAATATTAGAGGTTCTGTAAGTACTGGGTTTAGAGCTCCTTCATTAGCGCAAATTTATTATAATTTACGTTTCACAAATTTCAATGCATCTGGAGCAACAGAAGTGATACTATCGCCTAACAATAGTCCGGTTACTAATGCTTTTGGTATAGAAAAACTTAATGAAGAAAAGGCAGTTAATGCCTCTTTAGGTTTTACAGCTAATTTTGGTGACTTTACAGCTACAGTAGATGGCTACTCCATTAAAGTCAAAGATAGAATTGTTTTAACTGGATATTTCGATGCAAGTACATTTAACTTAGGTGTTTCAGAAGCACAATTCTTTGCTAATGGAGTTGACACAAAAACAACAGGATTAGATTTGGTTTTCGCTTGGAAAAAATCATTTGGAGTCTCAAAATTTAGTGCTACACTTGTTGGAAACATTAATGACATGAAAATTGAAAATGTAAAAAACAGGAATTTATCTGAAGATATTTTCTTTGGAAAAAGAGAGAAAGCGTTTTTATTGGCATCTGCGCCTAAGAGCAAATTTGGTTTAAACTTTAATTATTCGAAAAATAAATTTGATGCAGGTTTAGCTTTCACACAATTCAGCAAAGTAGTCTTAGTGGATTATGGAGATGAAGATGATGTTTATACAGCAAAAATGATTACTGATTTAACATTAGGGTATAAGCTTTCTAAAAGTCTTAAATTGAGCATAGGAAGCAACAACCTTTTTAATGTGTATCCAGACAAGCAAGACGAACAAGGAAATACAGAAGCTGGTGGTTACTGGGATTCAGTACAAATGGGTTTTAGTGGAGCTTATTATTATGCAAGATTAGGTCTTAATTTCTAGTACAACGGTTTAATTAGTATGAAAAGTGGCTGTCCTTTAAGGGCAGCCATTTTTTATATATCATATTTTTTACCTACATTTAGCGGCTATAACATTGAATTACAATAGCTAACTTATTTTAATAACAACAACCCCCATTACCGAATTACCTAAATTAACAAAACATGGCTACCTTATACGATGGAAAAATGGCCGCTATTTATGACGCCATGTACCAAACCTTTGTCGACTATGATGAAGAGTATCTGTTCTACAATCAATTACTTCAAGAATACAACTGTAAAACTATACTTGAAATAGGAAGCGGTACGGGGAATTTAGCTAAACGCTTTAAAGCTAACAATCAAGATTATACCGGTTTGGATTATAGTAGAAGCATGATTTCGATTGCAGAAAAAAGAACAAAGGATTGTCATTTTATCCACGGCGATATGCGGGGTTTTAACCTTGATAAAAAGGTAAATTCCATAATTATAACAGGACGTTCTACCAGTTATTTAATCTCTAACGATGATGTAAATGAAACGTTTTCTTGCCTATATAACAATATTACAGACGACGGTATTATAATTTTTGATTTCATAGATGCCAATCGATTTGTTCCTTACGCAAATGAAAATACAAGTATCACCCATAAGGCAGAACACGAAGGAGTCCACTACCTGAGGGAGAGCACTTGGGAGACCACTTCAATGGAAAATTTCATGTTAGATTGGATAGCGAGATATTATATTATTAGTGACTTAGGAAAAGAATTGATTGCCACTGATTATTCGACTGTTCGGATATTCACGTTAAATGAAATGCAATTGTTTTTGTATTTAAATCGTTTTGAAATCATACAAACGATAGATAGAAAGACCTATGCTTACGACACCTACGTCATTATAGCAAAAAAGAAGGTCAGGATTATTTGACAGTGCGCCCTTGTTTTCCGGAGTAAATAACACAAGCTTTTACAGTAATTATGTAACAATTATCAGGTTAAACACCCGTATCTTTATAATATATAAATCAGTAAATTAAATATTATGAAAATTATAATGTTAGGAATGGCCGCTTTTTTATTTTCTATAAATATCCAAGCACAGAAAAAAAATGTAAAATCAGAAGTTAAAACTAATATTACCACAGTTAAAGATTCTGACGGGAATAAACAAGTAATTAGAACCAAAGAGATAGAAGAAGTTCAAAGTATTGAATTGAAAGATTCTGATTCTAAAGTTTTAAATAAGAACATAAAAGAAAGTCCAGTAGAAGTTACTGCTACTACAAAAATCACAGAAAACGGGGTAACCAAATTAGTTAGTGTTGACCGATCTGCTTATTATGAGTTAGACGGAATGAAATATCAGGTAGCAAGTGACAAAAGTGGCTATACGATGTTCGCTCCAAACGGTGAGAAATCAGCAGTTTTAAGAAAAACGTCAAACAACAATTTCATCTACAAAGCGAAGGATAAATCATCTTATGGTTATTTTACTGCAGATGGAAATCTAGTTTTGGAAAATTATGATGAAGCTACGGATACGGTAACAATCACAACTTACATGATTACAAAGTAATATCAAAAATGGTAATAAAATAAAAAAATCCTGTTCGTTGAATTGAAC
>NZ_AJXL01000087.1 GCF_000264055.1 Flavobacterium sp. ACAM 123
TCTATTATAAGAATATCGATAGGAATAAAAATAATTAATAAAGCAGTAGAAAACGAAAAAAAAAATCCGAATAGTCGATAGAAAAGTGCGACTTAAAATAGTAGGATTGACCGGGTATTTCTTATATACCGAAAAAAAAGCTGCTATATGCAGGAGGGTTGGAAAAGTTAGCGGTACTATTTGTTTTATCCTTTTTTAAAAGTACCGCTGTCCACGTCTTTTAAAAACTTTATTAGACCAGTAAAATATGTTTTTTGGTCATCATATTGTGAAAGATGACTTCCGTTTGGGCAAAATAGAAACCGTCCGTTTTGGACTTCGTTAGCTATCCATTTCATGTGCGCCGGATCCATTGTATCATATTTAGAACCGATTGCCAATGTAGGTACAGTTATTGTTTTTAGTCTGTCTTTTACATCCCAATTTTTAAGTGACGCATTTCCGGTAATGCCAAATTCACTATGCCCTTGCATAAAAACATAGACATTAGGGTTGATGTGCTCGAAACAGCGGTTAATGGATTCCGGCCATTCTTCCAATGGTTTTCTCAGAATGTGTTCTGTATAATAATATTTGAAAAGCAGTTCGATATACTTTGGATTATCAAAATCGTCATTTTTCTCCATTTCCTGCAGTTCTTTCAATATTGTAGAGTCCATTTGTGGAGCAAGAACTTCTTGTGCATAGGTATTGTATTCCGGAATGCTAGCCATCATATTGGATATAATCAACCCTTTTAGATTTTTTTGGTATTTTAGAGCATACTCCATAGCCAGGATACCGCCCCAGGATTGACCTAAAACATAAAAGTTCGAACTGTCAGCACCTAATGCGATTCGGACTTGTTCAACTTCCTCAACGAAGCGTTCGTTCGTCCATAAACTGTCATCATCAGGCTGATCACTGTAGTAGGATCCTAATTGATCGTAATAAATGTATTCTATACTTTCGTTCGGAAAGTAACCGTCAAAACATTCGTATAATTCGTGCGTTAATCCAGGTCCACCATGAAGTAATAGTACCTTAATTTTAGGGTTATTACCTACGGTCTTTGTCCACACTTTAAAGGTGCCTTTTGGTGTAGTAATCGGGATCATTTTGATGCCTCCCGTAAACTGATCGTCGCGTTTAGAAAAATCTAAATAGTTTGCTTTAATTGAATCCTCCCCTTTCTTTTGTGCACAATTGGAAAATAATAAAATACTTAATAGAGAATAAAACAGGATTTTTAGTTTCATGATTACTGTATTTATTAGTTATAATTATAAAGATAGAGGGATGTACTAATTGTAGATTTTATGGAATAAATCAATGTATTTTTCCATAACTAATTTTCTTTTTAGCTTAAGTGTTGGTGTCAGCTGACCACCTTCAATCGACCAAACATCGGGTGTCAGTTCAAAACGCTTGATTTTTTCCCAATTACCAAATTTTTTATTTAATAGATCAATTTCTTCCTGAATTCTTGCAATTACCTTGTCGTTTGAAACAATTGCCTCATTAGTGTTTCCTACGTCTATCTTATGGATAACGGCCCATTCTTTAATGAAATTAAAATCAAGTTGTATGAATGCTCCTGGCATTTTTTGTCCGTCCCCTATCACCATAATTTCCGCTATGAAGCGAGATTGCTTCATCGTGTTTTCAATAAGTTGCGGTGCAATATATTTTCCTCCGGAAGTTTTGAAGATTTCTTTCTTACGGTCCGTAATTTTTAAGAAACCGTCTTCATCAAAAACTCCTATATCACCGGTATGGAAATAACCATCAACAATGACTTCGCTTGTTAATTTTTCGTCTTTATAATACCCTATCATTACATTAGGTCCTTTACAAAGGATCTCTCCGTCTTGGGCAATTTTAACTTCTACATTATCAATTACTTTTCCAACGGTTCCAACTCTGAAACCTCCATTTCTCACATCATTTACTGATATAACGGGTGAAGTTTCGGTTAAACCGTATCCTTCCATTACAGGTATTCCGGCTGCAGCAAATATGCGTGTTAATCTAGGTTGTAACGCAGCACTTCCAGAAACCATTAAATCTAAGTTGCCGCCCAATCCTTCTTTCCATTTACTAAAAATTAATTTCCGAGCAATTTTAAGTTGCATTTCATACCATAGCCCATTTGCACCATAAGGTTCGTATACTAATCCCAGTTCAATTGCCCAAAAGAACAATTTCTTTTTAATCCCTGTTAATTCTGCTCCTTTGGCGAATATTTTATCATATACTTTTTCAATAAGTCTTGGAACGACTGTTATTACCGTGGGCTTTACTTCTTTTATGTTATCACTAATTTTCTCAATAGATTCGCCAAAATAAATCGAAACACCATAGTATTGGTGTAAATATAATATCATTCTTTCAAAAATATGACAAACAGGAAGAAAGCTTAATGCCGTACTTTTTCCAGCTTCAAATGGAATCCTTTTTGAGCTGTTGAGTACGTCAGATACAATATTGTCGTGAGAAAGCATTACGCCTTTCGGTCGTCCAGTTGTCCCCGATGTATAAATGATAGTGGCTAAATCATCAGGTTTTACCAGACTTTTGCTGTTTTCAACATCATTTTGATTGTCTTGGTTTTCACCAAGAGTGAGTAGTTCTTTCCAGTTTTTACACCCTTCAATATGGTCAAAAGAAAAGACTTCTTTTAGATTGGGAACTTTATCTTTTATTAAATTTACCTTTTGAAGTATTTCCGCATCAGACACAAAACAATATATAGCCTCTGAGTGGTTCAAGATGTATTCATAATCATGTTCTGTAATTGTTGGATAAATGGGGATGTTTTGTGCTCCAGTTTGTAGAATACCAATATCCATAATATTCCACTCCGTTCTGTTGCTGGAAGAAATAATGGCGATTTTATCGTTTTTTTTAATACCCATTTGCAAGAGCGCTCTCGAAACTGCATTGGCTTGAGCAATATATTCTTGTGTAGACGTTTTTATCCAAACTCCATTCTGTTTGGTATTTAAAGCATCGGGAATTGAAGTGTATTTATCTTGTTGATAATAAGGAAAATCAAAGAGTCTGGTTATTGGCGTCATAATTCGAAGGTTGAATTTTGTCGCAAATTAAATAAAAAATGACAATAACTTCGATTTTAAAATCTATTATTTAAATATTATTACTGATTTATTAGCATTTTACGAAAACGATTTCTTCAAACGGAGTTTAAAAGCTTGATTATAAGTAAAAAGAGTGTCAGAAGTGATCGCTGCCCTTTTCTTAACAATGATTACCTTCAGGTCTTTATAGCGCAACGTTTAGGTATTTTTGTACTCTTAAAGCTGATTTAAAGCGCAATACCACTAAATATATCCGTTTATTTTTCATCTTGCTATTATTTCACGTAGTAAATGTTAGTATTTTTAAATTTAAAAGTCAGTAAATAACTGCATATTTTCTGGTACTGATCCTTGTAGAGCTCTTTGATAATTTTTCTTTGGAGTTTCAGTGTAGGAGTCAATTGTCCGCCATCAATCGACCAAACATCTGACGTCAATTCAAATCGTTTAATTTTTTCCCAACTTCCAAACTTTTCATTCAAACTGTCAATATCCCTTTGAATACGTTCCAATACTTTTTCATGAACCACATTTTCGATGTTGGTTTTTCCAATATCCATTTTATGGATAGCAGCCCATTCTCTGAGGAATTCAAAATTAAGTTGAATAAATGCTACCGGCATTTTTTGGCCTTCTCCTATGACCATAATCTGTTCTATAAAACGGGATTGTTTCATTGTGTTTTCTATTAATTGTGGGGCTATATACTTTCCTCCAGAGGTTTTGAATATTTCTTTCTTGCGTCCCGTGATTTTTAAGAAGCCGTCTTTTTCTTAGGTTCCAATGTCGCCGGTATGGAAATAACTGTCAATAAGGACTTCATTAGGTAGCTTTTCTTCTTTAAAATAACCCATCATCACGTTAGGTCCTTTGCAAAGTATATCTCCGTCTTCGGCAATTTTAAGTGCTACAAACTCAATTAATTTCCCTATCGTTCCTAGTCTGAAGCCTTTATTTTTTAAATTATTTGCTGAAATTACTGGAGAGGTTTCTGTTAAACCATAGCCCTCCAACATTGGAATTTCTGCTGCTGCAAAAATACGCGTTAACCTTGGCTGCAAGGCAGCCCTACCCGTAACTATGAGTTCGAGATTCCCACTTAATCCTTCTTTCCATTTGCTGAAAATTAATTGGCGTGCGACTTTAAGTTGCAATTCATACCATAAATCGTTGGTGCCGAAGGGCTCAAATTGCAAGCCTAAAGCTATAGCCCAAAAGAAAAGCTTCTTTTTGATTCCGGTCAGTTCCTTTCCTTTGGCATCAATTTTATCATATACCTTTTCTACAAGTCGTGGTACTGCGGTAATCATTGTTGGTTTTACTTCTTTAAGATTATCACTTATTTTTTCTATGGATTCCCCAAAATAAACGGAAAAACCATAATATAGATATAGATATAAAGCAGTTCATTCAAAAATATGACAGACAGTTAGAAAGCTCAGCGCTTTTCCTTTTCCGGCGGGGAACGGAATTAAATGAACAATACCGTGGACATTAGAAACAAGATTCTGATGTGATAGCATAACCCCTTTTGGTGTTCCGGTTGTTCCGGAAGTGTGGATAATAGTAGCCAAATCTTGCGGTAGTACTTTTTCCTTTCTTTCTTCAAGTTTATTTTGTTCGCTTTGGTTTTTTCCACGAAGAAGTAATTCTGACCAATTTATACAGCCCTCTATTTCATCGAAGCAGTACACTTCTTTTAGAGTTGGAACTTTATCTCGTATTGAATTTAGTTTTTGAAGTACTGCCAGATCATATACAAAACACTAAGTTGCACCAGAATTATTCAGTACATAGGCGTAATCTTCTACCGTGATTGTAGGGTAGATGGGTACATTTATGGCACCCGTCTGCAGAATACCAATGTCCATAATACTCCATTCCGTTTTGTTGTTAGTAGAAATCATCGCGATTTTATTGTCTTTCTGAATTTCCATTCGCAAGAGTGCCCTGGAGATAGCATTGGCTTTCTAAATAAATTCTTCAGTTGCAGTTTTTTCCCAAACGCTATTTTTCTTTGTTACAAAAGCATCTGGTATTGAAGTGTGTTTTTCTAGCTGATTATACGGAAAATCGAAAATTCGAGTTACAGATGTCATGATAGAATGTTTAATGTTATTACGAAATAGTTAAAATAAAATAATAAATACTTTTTTATTTACATTACTTAACATAATTTACATAATTTAATATTCTAAAAGAATAGTATTGCCCCGTCCATAGTTCATTTCACTTCTTCTCTAAGCGTACGTCGTTTCTTTTGTATAATTAGTCATTTTTATTTTTTTAAAGGTTTGATGATCTCTAAATTAATATAAAGTACCTAGAAAGGCCGAGGTTTTGAGTACTGCAATCCTTTGAAGTAATTCTCTAAAACATAGATTGTAGCTTTAAAGAAATTTTGGGGTACTATTCTGCCTTTTCAAAGCGTTTTTGGGTTAAAACTAGCATTTGCAGATATGTCAGGCAGTTGGTTGTTTTTGTATCGGTACAAGATAATACTAACTAAGATGATGAATAAAATGAAAAAAGCAGTAATAACGGTTATTGTGGGGAAAGTTTCGTCAAATAAGCACAAAAGGAGGCTAACTGTACTATTCCTGTTGATTGACCTGCTATCACTACAGTTCAAGTCATGAATAAAGCCTTTGTTCGTGGAAACGAGAATAAGGTTGCTGGCTATTTAGCTGATAAATTAAACTTTTTTGACGGCAGCAATAAAGAAGAGGAAGGGAGTGATAAAGCTTCTTTTTTAAAAAGTGTCGAAAACTTAAAAGATAATATAGATTATGAGAGTATCAAATGTTCGTCAGGTTCTTATTTCGACACATTAGAACCTACCAATGACCGATAAAAAGGCTTTATTCGGGTACACAGACTTGGGAAAATGGTAAAGGGGGTGCACAGAAGAACTGGCCTAGATACGGACAAGCCCATGCAATGATTATTCGTAGTCAATAAAGGGAACAAAATAAAATCAATAATGAAGTATTCAAACGCAGGTGTTAGAAATGAAGTTAGCGATAGTTTTAGTGTCATAAAAAACAGAATTAGATGCAATCATGATGACTATAGTAACAAAGTAAGGGTAATGGTTCCAACATTTGAAAACAAAAAGCAAGGAAAAGCCGATTGGTTTTATAGCAAAAAGGCAAGCTTTATAAATAGTAATACGGCTCGAGATGAAATATGTCTGGTACTGGACCAAATGAAAGAATTAGATTAAAAAAGGATACAACAATTTGACATTAAAGTATGTACCTGGGTATCCTGATTATTTAAATTATGAAATTGGAGACGCTAGATTAGTAAACTCCTGATGGAATTGTAACATGACGAGAAAATGGGACGGTAAAAAAAATTGTCACGCCAGTTCCTTTACTAACACTTTTAATAGGGAGGGGATGATTAACGATGAAATAAAGTAGTATAATGACGAGCCACAATAAAAAATAAATAGCAGATAGAAAAATTATATTTTTCTATGAAAGTTAATAGAGGCCATCTTTTAGAGAAGGTTTCTCTATTTTTAAAAGTAACGCAAGAATAGTTCCATCTAAAATACAGTGAAGCCAAATTACGTTTGCCTGCGGTCAGAATTTAGATAGTGCTTGGTTAGATAGTAGATATTCACTCCTAAAATAAAGGCATTCGTTATGATAATAGGCCAAGAGATAGCTAGCATAATCCCGTAAATGATAAAAACTATTGCTCCGATTGAATTTATTATACGGAATGTATTGAAATTTTTCATCAAAAATGAAATCATCAATATTAATGATGCCAAATAACCGACCCAGTCTGTGAAAGAAATAGCAGCCATTTTTTTTACTAAAATAAAAAAAGTATTCCGTAATTTCTAAATATAAATAGCTGCAAAGTATTGTAAAAAAACAACTTAGCTAGTTTGTCAAAGATTTTAGTAGGTAAAAGCAACTGAAATTAAGACTAAACCTACATTTGATTTTGATCAAAGATGCAATTATAAGTTCATTAATCAACGGAATAGTAATTAAGAGAAGCTGTAGATAAGTATTGTAAATAATAAACCTATGATTAATTATTACGTATAGCTGGAATAATAAATAGCTTTTTGCACGACTTTATAAATTCTAATTTTGCTGTCCGTAGAAGTAGTTTGATAGGTTCGAATAATGACATCAAGAACAGATTCGATTTCTAATTTTGCGTTACTGTAAGTAACCAAGCGCTGCCCGAGTTCGATACTCATTAATTCGTTTTATAAAAGTATGAGCTAATCCTCTTTCTTTTCTAAACTGAGCTTTTTTATTTAAATATCACTAAAAGTGGGTATTGTCTTAAACAGTCGTTTCATTTACCTTTAGCGATCAAAGAATGAAAGTTTAGGCATTCCTCAAGTAGGCGCTATGGATAAATTTAGGCACTACTACTGAGGAATTTTCAGGTTTTTATTGACACTATGAGTTAGCAACTAAATAAAAAACAAGATGACAAATTCAGAAAAAATCAGAAAAGTGAATGAAATGCTTATTGAGGTAATTAAAGACGAAGAATATCAAATTGAGAGTTCTTTAATCGGTCTAAAGGATGTTGTTTTAAGTATCGTTGCCGATTATTGGTTAACCATAAGGGAACCTGAAATTTTTATGGATAACGCTGAAGTTAACATAGATTAATTCCCGTAGAGCTAGTATTAATTTTTTCGTTGAAATAGGTTATTTCTGCTTGAATTATTGCTTTTGTTTTACTTTGTAAATAGTAGGCGTGCATAGTATATTTAGCTATATTTGCTCGAATTAAAACTTAAAGTAATGATAAAGCCTACGTTAACTTCCCTTTTAAATATTGATCAACCACTGATAATTGCCCCTATGTTTTTGGTTTCAAATACTAAAATGGTAATTGAAGGAATGAAATCGGGTGTGGCGGGTTGCATACCAGCCTTAAATTATCGCACATTAGAGGAATTGCGCGCTTCCATTATTGAACTTAAGGCAGCTAAAGTGAAAGGAGGTAGTTTCGGTTATAATTTAATCGTGAACAAATCAAATATCAAATACAAGGATCAATTGGAAGTTTTATGCGCCGAAAAAGTAGATTTTATCATCACTTCCTTAGGATCACCAGAAGAAACCATTAAGGCAGCACATAAAGTGGGAATTAAAGTTTTTTGCGATGTTACTGATTTGGCTTTCGCCAAAAAAGTGGAAAGCTTGGGTGCTGACGCCTTAATAGCAGTGAACAACTTGGCTGGAGGGCATAGGGGAAATCTGGCTCCTGAAGAATTGATTAAAGAGCTGAATTTGAATACCGGGTTACCTGTTATTTCTGCTGGTGGGGTGAGTACTAAATCGGGTTTAGACAAAATGTTAAGTTATGGTGCAGTTGGGGTATCTGTAGGGAGCCCTTTTATAGCCTCATTTGAGTCGGGGGTGTCAGAGGAATACAAACAAGCCTGTGTTGATTATGGAGCCAAAGATATTGTTCTGACGGAGAAAATATCAGGGACGCCATGTACAGTGATTAACACACCTTACATTCAAAAAGTGGGTACGAAACAAACGTGGTTAGAAAGTACTTTAAATAAAAATAAAACCTTGAAAAAGTGGGTAAAGATGATTCGATACGTAATGGGTTCCAATGCTGTTACTAAAGCGGCAACTGAAGTTACTTATAAAACGGTTTGGGTTGCAGGTCCTACTATCGAAAACACGAATGCCATACGACCAGTTACTGCAATAGTTGATACTATAACGGTGTAATATTATATTTTATTCGGGTTGCTATCCATGACTTAAACTATCAATAATTCACGTTATTGTTGTGTTTAATACAAACTTATTTGCTGGATTCATCATACTCTTTGTCAAAGTTTTAAACTTTGACAAAGAGTATCGCTATCTTAAATGATTAATAAAAGGTTTGAATTATGTTGAATTAGACCCCTTTTTTTTGCGTGAAGGATAGCAGCGGAAATCCTCTCTCGTCTCGTTGTTAAAAATAGACGAGAGAGATTGTAGCGTATAGCCTGACCCTTGTGGTCACGCACAAAGCACTATAATTTAATCCAATAAGAAAAGCGCTCTCTTTTGAGAACGCTTTTCTTAAATAAGTAACTAAACTTTATTTTTTGTCAATCCATTTTTTTGCATTTACAAAGGCTTCATGCCAAGGGGAAACTTCGTCGTTTCTATCCTTTGGATAATGCGCCCAATTCCATTGAAATGTAGAACGCTCGATGTGTGGCATCATTACAAGGTGACGACCTGAAGTGTCACATAACATGGCGGTGTTGAAATCAGAACCATTCGGATTTGCCGGATAACCTTCATACCCGTATTTAGCCACGATATTGTAATTTTCTTCGCCCATAGGCAAGTTGAATTTACCTTCTCCATGTGAAACCCAAACGCCTAAAGTGCTTCCTGCTAATGAAGACAGCATCACTGATTTATTTTCTTGTACCGTTACCGAAGTAAAGATGCTTTCGTGTTTGTGACTTTCGTTGTGCAACATTTTTCCATGTATTTCATGCTCTGGATTAATTACTTCCAGTTCCATAAACAACTGACAACCGTTACAAATTCCTACTGACAGAGTATCTTCCCGTTTGAAGAAGTTTTTCAAGGCTGTATTTGCTTTTTCGTTGTATTTAAAAGCTCCCGCCCAACCTTTGGCTGAACCTAATACATCCGAATTTGAGAATCCACCTACAGCTCCAATAAATTGAATGTCTTCTAATGTCTCACGACCTGAAATCAAATCGGTCATGTGAACGTCTTTTACATCAAAACCAGCAAGGAACATGGCGTTTGCCATTTCGCGTTCCGAGTTGCTTCCTTTTTCACGGATAATAGCTGCTTTTGGACGTGGTGTAGATCTGTCGATTACTGGCTTTTTTCCTGTAAAATGCGTTGGGAAAGTGTATTTTAAAGGTTGGTTTTTGTAATTATCAAAACGCGCTTGTGCGGTTCCATTTTTAGATTGCTTATGGTCTAATAAAAATGAGGTTTTAAACCAAGTGTCTCGCAAACTCGCAACATTCAACTTTAAATCTCCAAGGTCTAAAATTCCAGAAGATCGAACTGTTCCTATTTTGAAAAATTCAACTTCATTTTTATTTAATTTATCTTCAAGAATGGCATCATTTTTAGCTTGGAACACAATTCCGATATTCTCTGCAAACAAATATTTAATCATGTCTTTTTCTTCGAAAACAGAGAAATCAATTGTAGCTCCTAAATTGTTATTGGCAAAACACATTTCTAATAAAGTTGTAATTAAACCACCACTTCCTATGTCGTGTCCTGCAAGAATATTGTCTTCCAATATTAATTCCTGAATAGTATTGAAAGCTCTTTTGAAAAAGGCAGCATCTTTAATTGTTGGTGCGTCTTTACCTATTGTGTTCAATGTTTGTGCAAATGAAGAACCACCTAGTTTGTACTCATCTTGCGATAAATTAATATAATATATTGAACCACCGTCTTTTTGAAGTACAGGTTCTACCACTTTTTTAACATCAGTACAATTTCCTCCTGCAGTAATGATAACCGTTCCCGGCGCAATTACTTCGTCATTTGGATATTTTTGTTTCATTGAAAGGGAATCTTTGCCTGTTGGAATGTTGATCCCCAATTCGATTGCAAAATTCGAACAACTTTCTACTGCGGCATACAAACGAGCATCTTCGCCTTCGTTTTTACAAGCCCACATCCAGTTTGCCGACAGTGAAATTCCGTCCAAGCCGTCTTTGATAGGCGCCCAAACAATATTCGATAATGCCTCAGCAATGGCGGTTCTACTTCCTGCAACAGGATCAAGCAAAGCGGCCACGGGCGAATGCCCGATAGAAGTGGCAATTCCCTCTTTTCCATTATAATCCAAAGCCATTACACCACAGTTATTCAACGGCAATTGCAATGGACCTGCAGTTTGTTGTTTGGCTACTTTACCACCCACACAACGGTCTACTTTATTTGTCAACCAGTCTTTACAAGCTACTGCTTCTAATTGAAGCACTTGCTCTAAATAAGTTGAAATCTTATCTATTGAATAATTTAAATCAGCATATTTTCTGTCGATGGTCGTATCCGTCATGACCACTTTTGGAGAACTTCCAAAAAAGTCTTCCAAAGCAAAATACCATTGGCTTAGCCCCCGTACGTTTTTGTATTCGAAAGTAAAACGATGGTCTCCCGTCACGTCACCTATTTGGTACATTGGTGCGCGCTCTCTATCAGCAATTTTTTGTAAGGTATCAATGTCTTTTTGACCAATAACTAATCCCATTCTTTCTTGAGACTCGTTACCGATGATTTCTTTTGCCGAAAGGGTAGGGTCACCCACAGGTAATTTGTCCAGGTCAATTAAACCTCCAGTATCTTCTACTAGTTCTGATAGACAGTTTAAGTGTCCTCCAGCACCGTGATCGTGAATGGATACGATGGGGTTTTCATTGCTTTCTACTAATCCACGAATGGCATTAGCAACTCTTTTTTGCATTTCTGGGTTCGAACGTTGGATGGCATTTAATTCGATACCAGAGCTAAAAGCACCTGTATCTGCAGAAGAAACCGCAGCTCCGCCCATTCCGATTCTATAATTTTCTCCACCTAGGATAACGATTTTATCTCCCGTTTGTGGTATTTTCTTAATGGCTTGCTCTAATTTTCCGTAACCAATTCCCCCCGCTTGCATAATTACTTTGTCGAAACCTAATTTGCGAGCATCTTCTTCGTGTTCAAAAGTCAGAACAGAACCTGTAATAAGCGGTTGTCCGAATTTGTTTCCAAAATCAGAGGCTCCGTTAGAGGCTTTGATTAAAATATCCATCGGAGTTTGGTACAGCCATTTTCTTTCGGCCATTCCGTTTTCCCAAGGTCTGTTTTCTTCTAATCGAGAATAGGAAGTCATGAAAACGGCCGTTCCTGCCATAGGTAATGAACCTTGTCCACCTGCTAAACGATCCCGAATTTCCCCTCCTGAACCGGTCGCGGCGCCGTTGAAAGGTTCTACAGTGGTTGGGAAATTATGTGTTTCTGCTTTTAAGGAAATAACCGAATCAAATTCTGTTACTTGATAAAAGTCAGGTTTGTCTGCGCTTTTTGGAGCAAATTGTTGGACGCGAGGCCCTTTTACAAAAGCCACATTATCTTTATAGGCTGAAACGATATCATTAGGGTTTTCTAACGATGTTTTCTTAATCATTTTGAATAAAGAAGATTCTTTTTCGACCCCATCGATAACAAATTTCCCATTAAAAATCTTGTGACGACAGTGCTCTGAATTGGCTTGCGAGAAACCAAAGATTTCAGAGTCGGTTAGTTTTCTACCTATTTTAACAGCCAAGTTATCAAGGTATTTCACTTCTTCAGGGCTTAAAGACAGTCCTTCTTGTTTGTTGTATGCTGCAATATCATCAATATCTAAAATTGGTTCTGGTGCGATATCAATGGTAAAAATCGTTTGATTTAACTCGGAGTATTTTTGCGAAAGCATAGGATCAAAATCTGCGGCAGCAGCTGTAGAATAATGAAATTCCTCAATCCTGATGATTCCTGAAATCGCCATATTTTGGGTAATTTCAACGGCATTAGTACTCCAAGGAGTGATCATAGCGGCACGGGGACCAACAAAAAAATCCGTCAGTACGGATTTTTCAATTTTATGAGAGTCGGCAAAAAGCCAGTTCAGTTTAGAAATATCTTGAGCCGAAATTTCGCCTTGCGTTTGTACTGCAAAAATTGCGTTGCTTTGGTTTTCAAAGAAATGGATCATTGTTGTGTAGTTTGTTGTATTACAGTGCAAATTTAGTCTAAAAAAACAGCAACAACAAGCGTAAAAAACGACTTTTTAAAAAGGGGTTTTTAATAATATATAGTGACTAATGATCTATTATATAGCTAGTAGAAGTCAAGGTTTAGATTGAAGAAAGTATTATTTTAGTAATCAGTTTTAATTTGTAATGTCAAAAAAATAGTAAAGCTACCCTGTTTAAAGTTGCAGATGTTTTGTATGTCAACGGACATATAAGGCGGTAATAGTAAATAAAAAACTAAAAAAAATAAGACTACTTATTTTTGATTTTAATTGATTTTTTGGAGGTTATAAAAGAAGTGTACGTATTCAGAATTTCAACAAAATGGTTTGATTTTGGGATTGTTAATATTGTAAATTCAGCATGTGAGGACAAACGGATTCATAGATTTCGTTTTATTGGTGTAAGATGTATTTTTAATGAAAAAGGAAATATTAGTAGTTTTGATAGTCCAAAATGTAATCGTCAGATTATCCAAGAGTGAACAACTTACTAACTGTCATTTTAAATCATTGAGAAAAGTGTTTTTAATTATCTAATCTACTCTTGTGATTCTTACAAAGCAGTTATCTCCGTTATGAAAGTAGCTTGATATGACTTCCCATTAGTGATGTTTACAAAGTTTTTAGGCAGTTGCTTTTTATTAAAAATTTAAATAATTTATTTGTTATCGAATTTAGAGCAACACTAAAAAAAGCGGCAATTTTGTCCGCTTTTTCTAATAATTAATTCACTTTGAAGATTAATTTATAATTAATTTTTTAGATAGTGACTTTGAGTTTTCTGTCACTTTAACTATGTAACCTCCAATTGGAAGATTAGTTATAATTGCAGAGGAACTGTTATTGTATTCATTTTCAAAAACTTTTTGTCCTACTACTGAAAAGACTTGAACAGTACGTTTTTCAATTGAATTAGTAAAATTTATTTTTACGTTTCCATTCGATGGATTTGGATAGATAGTGAAACTTTTTCCGTCTAATTCATTTACCACAAGTGTAGAAGCACATGTCCAAGAAAGATCGTCAAATTTCACGCGGTTTGATGTTGAACTGTTTCCAGTTATGCTTATCACTACATTTCCAGTTACGTTTATTCCAGATATTGTTGTTGTAGTTGCGGTAGTGCTATAAGGTATAGACCCAACTTCATTTCCATTTACATTAAGTTTAAAAGTCCCTGCTGATCCACTAAAAGTAAGTTGAGTAGTAACTGTTAAATCCATGATGCCATTAGGTACAACAGATGATGTTAGTGATCCATTTCTTACTGTTATTGCTCTTAAATTTAGTGTTTGATCGGTACGAGAATCAGTCGCGGACCATGTAATTCCTGCGTTAGTCCATGTTTGCGTAGCATAAGAACTTGTACTGGAAGGAATAGTTTGAAAATCTTCAGCTGCACAAGAAGTTGTTCCTGCAGCTGGCGCTTTAGTAGTTCCTGTGACTGTGTTGCTAGGCGCTGATGAATTTCTTTCAGCATCTCTTGTTACAAGATAAAAGGAATAAGTAGTAGATGCAGCTAAACCGTTTACTGTAGCACTTAATCCAGTTTCTGTAGATTTTAAAGTACCGTTTACATATAGGTCATAACCGGTAACAGCAACATTATCGTTTGCGGCTCCCCAAGATAAAGTAGCTGAGTTTGATGCAGTAGTAGTTACTGTTAGATTAGTTGCAGCAGTAGGGGCTTCTGTATCGACTGTCTCAATTTTCCAAATAGCACTCACATATTCAGGTTTGTCGATATAAGGATTTCTGTTATTTTGTCTTGTGTAAATAGCATTGTTACGGGCTATTTCTCTTGGACTTACGGGGTCTTGATTGTGCCAAGCTAACAGCTGATTTAAAAAAGCTGTGGTGAACACCTTGTTAGTAGAATTATTAAACATGCCATAATTATAGCCGGCAACTTTATTTTCATAACGTGTGGCAAAGTAAAAATACATTCTGGCAATATCTCCTTTGAACTCATCAATTGGTTCAAAAACTGGACCTGTATAACCTGCTGTTGTACTCGCTCCAATTTTACTTCCATTAAGACTAGTTTCTGTTGGAATAGTAACAACTGAATGAGGGTAGTTGGATCTGATTCCGTTCACCTTTCCATCTGTAGGTACAATAAAATGAGCATCAGAAACCATTGGGGATTCCTTATTAAATACAGATTGCGGTATAATGTGTTCTCTATTATAACAATCACCTTCATTAGTGTAACTACCACATCTTTGAGTAGCTGTGATACTGTAATTGTATGGATCAACACCTGCTGGATTTTCCGAATACATATCTAAAACAGAATTGTCATTTTCATAGTATTTATCGATATCCGAAGTTTCGTAGGTGACATAAAGTCCTGCATAATCTTGTACGGTATGATCCTTAATGATATTGTATAATTGAGTTTTCAAGGTGTAACCACTTCCTGTTGCGTTGTTGTAATATCCTGCAGGTACTTGTGCAAAACCTGCCGTAAAAACAAATAAAAAGAGTAATGAGTAGATTTGTTTCATAGTGTAATAATGGATTATTTTTTAAAAAAAAA
>NZ_AJXL01000088.1 GCF_000264055.1 Flavobacterium sp. ACAM 123
TAGTATTTAATTTATGTTGATTCTATTTTAATGTGGGTTTGTTATCCAACACGATTAAATGGTATACTCTTTTCAGGCTGCACCGATTCTAATTGTTGTGGACTCTTGCATATTCCGCGTGCTCCACATCCCATGCGATGCGGTCCGCAGGAACTGAGGAGAAGGAGAGTTACTAGACTAAGAAATAATTTTTTCATCATTCATTAGTATATTATTTTAACCTGCATGTTCTTTAATTGTTCTAGATAATCTCTTTGGTTTGATAATCTTGGGATTTTATGTTGACCTCCCAATTTATCTTTTTCCTTAAGCCAGTCGTAAAACAAATTTTTGCGAGCTACATTAATAATTAACCGATTTAAGGTCGTGTTATTATGTCGTTTAGCCTCATAATCAGAATTTAACTCTTGTAAGGTTTTGTCTAATATATTTTGGAACGTGTCAATGCATTTTGGAGCCTTTTTAAATTCAATCATCCATTCATGAGCTCCTTTTTCTCTGTCTATCATAAAAACTGGGGCAACGGTGTAATCTACCACTTCGTTCTGGGTCATTTTACAGGCTTTGGCAATAGCCAAATCCGTGTTTTCTACCATTAATTCTTCTCCAAATACGTTGATATGATGTTTTGTTCTACCTGTTACTCGAATTCGGTAGGGGCTTAACGAGGTGAAACGAACAGTATCACCAATCAAGTAACGCAATAAGCCGGAATTACTTGTGATGACTACGGCATAATTTTTATAAAGCTCAACGTCTGCTAAACGGACGACCTTTTGATCCGGTGCTCCAAAAGTATCCATCGGGATAAACTCATAGAAAATCCCGTAATCGAGCATTAACAATAAATCACTGGAATTGTTGAGATCCTGAATCGCAAAAAAGCCTTCGGAAGCATTGTATATTTCGTAATATTTAAAATCTTTTTTAGGGAGTATTTTTTGGTACTGTTCCCGGTAAGGCTCAAAATTTACGCCGCCGTGGAAATAGACTTCGAGGTTTGGCCAAATTTCTAGTAAATTTCCCTTTCCTGTTTCTTCGAGCATTTTATTCATTAAAACTAGCATCCAGGAAGGGACGCCAGCAAAACTGGTTACATTTTCTTTTTGAGTATCATTGATAATAGCCGCAATTTTTATTTCCCAGTCACTCATAAGTGAAATTCTATTGCTTGGTGTGCTGCTAAATTCAGCCCATATAGGCATGTTCTCGATCAGAATTGCTGACAAATCTCCAAAAAAAGAGTTGTTGTCCTCGTAGATTTGAGAGCTGCCTCCCAAGCGAAGACTTTTGCCCGTAAAGAGCTCTGAATTTTCATTATTGTTCAAATACAGACACAGCAAATCCTTACTTCCTTTATAATGACAATCTTCCAGCGCTTCAGGGCTCACTGGGATAAATTTGCTTTTGGCATTAGTCGTTCCGCTTGATTTTGCAAACCACTTTATAGGGGTTTCCCAAAATATATTTTGTTCTCCATTACGGGTGCGTTCGATTACGGGTTGAAATTCTTCATAAGTGCTTATAGGAACTCTTTCTGCAAAGGTGGTATAAGAGCGTATGGAAGAATAGTCATACTCCTTGCCCAGTTCCGTGTTTTTTGCAGATTGAATCAAATCCATAAGCAACTCCTCCTGAACCTCATTAGGGTATTTCAAGAATAGCTCAATCTGATGGATTCTTTGTTTTAGAACCCAAGAGGCAAATGAATTTATTAATTGTATCGGCATTTTTAAAGTGTGAGTTTTAGAATTGCATTTTAGATTTGTTATTTGAATATCAAATAACAAATGCTAACTTTACAATATTATCAAAAATAGTAAAAAATTAGGGAAATCCTAACAGTTGCATGTCATTTCAGGGCATGAAATATACGACCTTTAAAATATGATCTAATAAAGATAAAAAATATAATCTACAATTAAACCTATGCGATACGAAGGAGTCCTTACTAAAATGCAAACTGAATTTGGGAATCCAATTCAATACTATTTAGTTTTTGAAGATAGTTTTCTAAATGTGAATCAATTATTGGATAAAAACCTTGAAATTAATTTTGTGGGTTACCAATGTTTGAATTGCAAAAAGAAGAAAAAAATAATTCCGTCAGGGATTTTGTTACGATTGTTTTTATTCGAGTGCGGCAGTCGGGGATTGGATCATGAAACCGGAGTTGAGCACTGCTCATCTGGGGATTCAGGACAGAGATTTAGCATATGAGGAAAAAGTGCAACTGCAGCCTCATATTGTTTATTTGGCTTTGTCTAGCGAGGTAAAAGTAGGCGTGACTCGAAAAACACAAGTGCCTACGCGATGGATTGATCAAGGAGCTATCGAGGCAGTATCAATAGTGGAAGTGCCTAACCGTTATTTAGCGGGTGTAACGGAAGTGGCATTAAAAAATCATTATGCCGATAAAACGAATTGGAGAAAAATGTTGACCAATTCTATTGAACACGTAGACTTATTAGCCGAAAGGTTGAAACTCGAAAATTTAATTCCGTCAGAAGTGCAGGAGTATTTCTTTTCAAATAAAAATGATTTGTATGAAATGCACTATCCAGTTTTGCAATACCCAACAAAAGTAAAAAGTTTAAGTCTTGAAAAAACTACCCAATTTTGAAGGAAAATTAACTGGAGTGAAAGGACAGTATCTTTTGTTTGAGGATGGCACCGTTTTTAATGTTCGTAGTTCTGAAGGGTATGTAGTTACTATTTCAGTTTAGCTAAAAAGCAATTACTAAAAATTTATAGTTAAAAAACAACCAGTGCGCTTTTGTCCTTAAGACGAAGGAGGAGCCCCGTTAAAAAGACTTCCCCTTCGTAGAATGACAAATCGTTTCTCTATCACTAATTTGCTTTTGTGGTGTCTATTGCTTTTTTAGGTTGCTTGAACAAGCCATTCAATAAATTAGTTGCTTTCGTTTTAAGTTGTTCTTCCGCTTGTGCTTTAACAGCTTCTTTTGTCGCCGGAGTTGCAGCTTGCACAGTATCGCTTGGCTTTTTGTTTTTCGTGATAAAGTCATTTAAAGCAGAGTTTCCTTGATTTAATAGTCGCTCTTTCTGTTGTTGAACCAATTGATTGGTCAAGTTGGTCACTGCAGTTTTAATATCAGTGGATATTTTTGGATTAGTGAAATTTCCAGTCACTGAAGCGTTAACTGGGATACTTTCTAATTTAACAGCTTCTGCCGGAGTCAGTCTTGCGATTAATGCAGTAGCTTCCGTTCCAAGATATTTGGCAGGCACATCAAATTTGATGTTGTAATTCATGCTTTGATCAAAACCATGTGTCCCCCCAATAGTCGCTTTAATATCTTTATAATTGATGTCAAAAGGTTTTACGCTTACCATTCCGTCCTTGAAAGTAATAGCTGCTTTCAGATTGTTTAAATTGATTTTACTTGCATCAATGAATTTTAAGTTAGAGCCTAATGCCGTCAATAAAGTGGAGTTTGTCGAATTTAGGGTTGTTGAAAGCAATTGACCCAATAAATCTCCTGTTAATGTTTTTAAATCAGGTCTCATGGCAGTAGCGTCAAGATTGCCATTCAGTTTGATTGTTGAATTCAATTTTCCGTTAATGACTCCCGCTATCGGAGCCAATTTTTTTAAAAAGTCCAATTGAGTAAATGACTGTGCAATATCCACTTGTTTCAGTGAAAGATCCATGTTAAAAGTAGGCACTTTTCCTTTTGTGGAAACGGCTCCATTCAAGCCGATGTTTCCATCAAAAATTGAAGTTTTAATGTTTTCCATCGTTAGTTTCTCGTCCTTGACAATCAATTTTCCAGATACGTCTTTCAATGTTAAATTGTCATACAATACTGTATTTGCTTTTGCGGTGAGAGAGACATTCAAAAAGGCAGGGATTTTCATCGCTTCTGTTGTAGTATCTGTTTTACCGATTTCGGTCGTGCTCACAAAATCGCTAACAGCCAACTGATTTGAATTTAGATTAAAATTTCCTTTCAATTCTTGGTTCTTAAAAATAAAGCCGTAAAAATTTTCCAAAACTCCAGTGATACTTAAATCGCTCTTTCCTGTTGTGGCGTCAAATTGTTTTAAATTTACTTGACTTGGATTAAACTGGATCAAGGCATTACTTATGTTCATCGTCTTACCGTTTTCATCTGCATATTGAAAACCAGATAAGTTCATGGTGCCAGCATTCCTGATATTCTCATATTGACTTTTCTCCACGGACAGCATGTCGAATTTAGTAGTTACGTCTGCTTTTAAAATTCCAGTTAATGGTTTTTTTAATTTTATGGGGTAGGCTTTAGATACATTGGCTAAATTGATTGTTCCCTTTAAGGCCGCGTCAACAACTGCATTTTCAGTAATATTCCTGATATTTGCTTGTGCATTAAAAACATCTTGATCTATCTTAAAAGAAAGTTTATCAAGATTGATATAGGTGTCGTTTAAAATACCAGTTTCATTTATAATTTTACTATCGATTGTAATATTTTGAACGGACTTCGGTAAATTCGGATATTGAACCGAAGCATTATTTGAAGCAATATCGATGTTGAATTTTGGTACCGTTGTATCGGAGTACAGTCCTTTTGCAAATCCCGAAACGGTGAAGTCACCTGTTGTTTTTACATTGTCTAAATTTGCAGCATATACTGCCGGTATAATTCCTAAGAAATTTTTAAAGGACGATGTAGGTGTTTTGAATTTTAAATCATATTCCTGACCAGCTTCAACGAGCTGAATAAAACCATCAAATTCTAATGGTAATTGATTGATTAGTGCCTTGTTTTCTTTAAAAGTGTATTTGCTTTGTTCCAAATCTATTCCTAAAACCGCATCTAAGGTTATGGGAACATTTTGCATATAGTTCACCTTGTCCATGTCAAGGGTGACTTTTGCCGTCGACTTTGTGACCAAGTCTAATTTTGAGACTGCAAAATCGCCAGTCCCTTGATGGTTTATACTGTCAATTACCATTTTTATTTTGGAGCTTTCATCATAATACTTGAATTTGAAATTTGAAATTTCATATTTTTGAATATTTAACTTCAGTGGATTACTGGTGCTTGCCTTTTTGTTTTTTATAGCAATATCATAATTCCCTATTCCGTCCTTATTGAATAAGATATTTATCATACCATTTTTTGAGGTTATTCCTTGAATATCCAGGGCTTCTTCTTTTCCTTTAAAGAGTTCCTTAATAGACATTTTTAAATCTATTTCTTCGATTGATGCTAACGTATCCCCTTCAAACGGAGCTTTATTGATAATGTGCAATTGATATAAAGTTACATTAGCATTGGGAAAATTTTTAAATAGACTCAAATCAGCATCTTCAAAACTTACTTTGGCATCTACTTTTTTATTTATCGCGGCTGTAATTTTAGCTTTTATTTGATCCTTGAAAAAATAAGGAACAGCAAATAAAGTTACCGCCAGCAGAACAAGTATACTTCCAATTATTTTTAAAATTTTACTTAACATATGTTTTTTGATGTTTTATTTTCTAATTATATAGCAAATATGTTGCCGTACTTTATTTACAAAAATAACATTTTATGAATTAGTGATGCTCTAAAGTTTTCATAAATAATGAATTGCCTCTTTTTCGTTATCGAATAGTAAATAATTTATACAGTAATATGAATTTAAAAAAAGCATAAAAAACTCCGTTTGAAAAAGAAGATCAAACGGAGTTAATGGTAATTTTGATTTTTAAAATCTATTTTTTTAATGGATATTTATTTCAAATGGCATCGCCATTCGGACTCCTTTTTGAGACTTTAGCTTTTTTATTTGTTGTAATACTTTGTAGTTTTCTTCTCCTATTTCCTCTTTTATAAAGCTTTCTTTGGATTGTGTAAAGGGTAAGTCGGCAAAAAGATCATTTAAATCTTTTTTATATTCAGGATAGTTTTGTGTTTTGTAGGTTTTTATTTTTGATAAAACCGCTGCTTCATGTATCGCATCATCAAGACTTCCAATTTTATCAACAAGACCAAGCTTAAGAGCTTCTGAACCTGCCCAAACTCTTCCCTGAGCAATAGAGTCCACTTGCGCGAAAGTCATTTTTCGCCCTTCGGCAACATGGGTCACGAACGTTTTGTAAATGTGTTCCACACCTTCAAGTGTTACTGCTTTAAGTTTATCGTCCAATGGGACAAATGGGCTATATTGAGCAGAATTCTCATGTGTTTTCACCTGCTGTGTATGGATGCCAATTTTGTTTGTTAGTTGACTAAAATTAGGCAATATTCCAAAAACACCTATAGAACCGGTGATGGTGTTGTTTTGAGCAAAAATGGTGTTGGCATTACAAGCAATATAATATCCTCCTGAAGCGGCATAATTACCCATGGAAACAACTATAGGTTTTACTTTTTTAGTGAGTTCCACTTCTCTCCAAATTAAATCGGATGTAAGGGCACTTCCTCCGGGGCTGTCAATACGAAGTACAATAGCTTTAACATCTTTGTTTCTTCTTGCTTCCTGTAAAGAACGACGCATAGAACCTTCTCCTATAGTGTTGACATCTCCTTCTCCACTTTGAATTTCTCCTTGTGCATAGATAATGGCAATTTGATTTTTTGAATCGGTACTTACTCCAGTAGTAGTCATTTTTTTCGTATAATCAAAGATGCTAACTTTGTTGTAGTCTTCTTCTTTTTCTACTTTTAAAGCTTTTCTGATTGCATCATGATAAACATCTTCATAGGCTATAATATCGACCAGTTTTTGCTCTTTTGCCATTTCCGGAGTTCGGGCAAGAAGGCCATTTGCGATTTCATTTAGTTTGTCAACTGAGATGTTTCTACTTTTCGAAATATCGGCAGTAACGGAATTCCAAACGGAATTTAACAATGCCGTAACTTGTTCTCTGTTGGCGTCACTCATTTCATTTTCAAGAAAAGGTTCTACAGCACTTTTGTATTTTCCATGGCGTATCACTTCCAATTTTACTCCTGTTTTTTCTTGAAGTTCCTTAAAAAACATGAGTTCAGCAGATAGTCCTTTGAAATCCATATCTCCCACAGGGTTTATGTAGATGGGACTGGCAACTGAATTAAGATAGTATTCTTTTTGTGAATAGGAATTGGCATAAGCCATTACAAATTTTCCAGATTTTTTAAAACTTTCCAATGCGTCCCTCAAGGCTTTGCTTTGCGCCATTCCTAAAGTAGATTGATTGTTCAAGATGGATATACCTTTAATATCATCATCCGTCTTGGCATCTTCGATAGCTCTTATAACATCAGTTAGCCCTACACTCTTTTTATCTGCAAAAATAGTAATGAAAGGATCTTCATATTTTCCCGCATAGTCGTATTTGATGTCTTCGAGATTTAGTTCGATTACAGAATTATTTTTGACTGCGATCGTTTCTGAATCACCGCCAAAGACGGCACCAACAAGTAGTATTCCAAAAAAGAACAGCATGAAAAAAATAAATAGACCGATGATGGTCGCCAATACATTTCCTAAAAACTTCATAATTATATTTTTACTTATTAGTAGCGAAAGGTGTCGAATTGTTACAGATTTCATTTGAAAAAATTGAAATTAGGTATTGACACTTTGTACAAATATATTGCTAAATCTAAAATTCTTTTAGTTAATTTGTGCTCAATATGAAATCACAACATAAGGTTATTTTATCGATAGGCAGTAATCAAGGGAATCGGCTTGAAAACGTGAAGCTTTGCATCGAATTGATACATCAAAAAATTGGTACGGTAATTAAGGTTTCAAAGGTTTATGAAACTCCATCGTGGGGCTTTGATAGCGAGGCCTTCTACAATTGCGCGTTGGTTTTACATACGTATAGTTCTGCACATAAAATTCTGACTCAAGCTTTAAAGATTGAAAAAAAATTAGGACGAATTCGCAGTGAAGTGAAGGGATACCAATCACGAATTATTGATATTGACCTGATTAGTTTTGATGAAGAAATAATTGATTCTGAAAAGCTTCAAATTCCGCATCCATTGATGCAGGAAAGAAAATTTGTACTGTTGCCTATCCAAGATTTAAATTTAGATTGGAAGCATCCTGTTTTTAAAAAAAATATTTCAGAGCTATTGGAGGTTTCGTCAGATAGGAGTGTATGTGAAGTGGCGGCAACCTTAGAAAGTCCAATACAGAAGATTGTATTGGAGCAATTCAATTATGTTGCATTCGAAGGAAACATTGGAGCAGGGAAAACAACCTTAGCGACTAAAATTGCCGAAGATTTTAATGCTAAAACGGTACTAGAGCGCTTTGCAGACAATCCCTTTTTGCCAAAGTTTTATAAAGATCAAAATCGATATGCATTTCCACTTGAAATGTCTTTTCTGGCGGACAGGTATCAGCAATTATCAGATGATTTGGCACAATTTGATTTGTTCAAGGATTTTCTAGTGGCGGATTATCATATTTTTAAATCCTTAATTTTTGCTAAAATAACGTTAGCTGAAGATGAATACAGGCTGTATCGCAATCTATTCGATATTGTGTACAGAGAAATGCCCAAGCCGGACTTATATATTTATCTGTATCAAAATTCAGAACGACTTTTGCAGAATATAAAGAAAAGGGGTAGAGACTATGAACAAAAAATCCCTGCGGATTATTTAGACAAAATCAACTCGGGCTACTTGGAATATATTAAATCACAAACGGATTTAAACGTTTTGATTATTGATATCTCAGACAAAGATTTCGTAAAAAATCAACAAGACTATCTGTTTGTTTTAGAGCAGATTAAAAATAAAATTTCGAGGTAATTTATTTTTTTAAGGTGAAATGTCCTTTTATTTCAGGTTTGGTACTTTCTAATTTTAAACGGTACCAATAATCATCTGCAGGTAAAGTTTTACTGTTATATTTTCCATCCCAACTATAATTAGCAGCGTTTAGTTCTATAATTAATTTACCATATCGATCAAAAATTTGAGCACTTGAATTGGGGTAGTTGCCCATTTCCTTTATTTTCCATAAATCGTTGAAACCGTCATTATTTGGTGTGAAAAATTTAGGAATAGTAAAGATGGTGAATTGTTGCGTTACTATGTTGCAACCATTATTGTCCCTTACAAAAGCAGTGTATTGGCCAGTCGGAATATAGGAGAATTGATTTAAAGCTTGGAAATCTATGCCGTTAATTGAGTATTCAAAATAAGTTTCAGGGTTTTCGAGCTGTATTACGATAGAGTTTTCATTTACAGCAATTGAATTGATATTAGGTTGTGGGTGTTCTATCACACTAATGTTCTTTTTCGAGTCACAAGAAACAACCGTAGGAGAACTAATTGTCACACTGTAATTACCTATTGTCGAAACTACAATAGTTTGAGTAGTTTCTCCTCCTGGAGACCATAAATAGCGCATATTTGACAATGAAGCATCTAATGTTGTTGTTTGACCTTGGCATAAAATAATTTCCTCCATCGTAGTATTTATCGGATATACTGTAGCTGTTACAGGGGTTTTTGAGCCAATACACCCGTTTAAAATCGGTTCAGCGTAATACGTGGTTGTGGTGTTGATACTTGGGCTCGAAAATGAATTTCCAATAAATAATGGAGAGCTTCCAGTGGCAACATCATACCATTTTACATTTCCCGCCGAAGGAGTTGCGTCTAGAATTACTGATCCAGAACCACAACGAGATCCCGCAGCTGTTGCTATAATCGTGGGAGCATTATTAACTGTAGCGGTAATGGCAGTTCGTGATGGAGTTGTACAACCATTTGCAATGGCGTCAACGTAATAGGTTGTTGTGGTGGAGATGCTAGGAGTTGTGAACGTTGTTCCTATAGCCAAAGCTGTTCCGCCGGTCGAAACGTTATACCAGTTGATTGTTCCTGATGAGGCTACTGCTTCTAAAGTTGCAGTTCCAGAAATGCAAACTGAACCTTCAGTTGTACTTGTAATTGTTGGATATGATTTTATAGTAGCAATAACTTCTGTTCGAGGGGTATTTGGGCAATTTCCATTTGTAGCATCAACGTAATAGGAAGTTGTAGTTGTTAAGGCTGGGGTTGTATAGCTATTGGTTGTTGCTAAAGAGGGTCCACCACTTGCGTTCGCGTACCAGTTTATTAGTCCGTCCGAAGCGGTTGCTTGAAGAGTCAAACTTCCTGAACCACATCGATTGTTAGCGGTTGTACTCGTTATTTTTGGAATTGTGATTGTAGTACTTGCCGCTATTTTTAAAACAGGATCGTTGGTAGTTCCGCCGTATTCAACAATGTATCCTTTTGGTTGATAATTTCCGGCAGGATCTCCAGTATTTGTTAGGTCATTCCAAGAACCTGGAATACCAACACCAGGTGCGGTAATGTGAGCGTAATCTTCTTGGGCTCCATTGTACTGATTTGGCTCGGCAGTATTCCACAAGGCGAAATTATAAGGAGGTGTTGTGGAACCATTAGCAAGCCCAGTCCAGAAAGTTGTTCCTGTTCCGCCATTAGCCAGACCTTCAGGACCTGTTACCCACTTCCAAACTCCTTCAGTTGCTGCATCACTTCCGCCAATCCATCCAGCTCCTGACGCTTGTTCTCCTGATATTTTGGCTTCATCTGCAGCAGTTATCGTCGCTAAGTATCCCTGTAAGCCATAATAAAGAGAGCTTTCGGCAAGTGCTTTTGCTGTCGTCCAAGCAATACCTATACTTGGAATAAACAGGTAATAATGACCATTTGAAGGTAAATAGTTAGCCTGACCTAAGCTTATGGAGAAATCGCGATTTCCGGAAGGTGAAGGAGATGAATTAGAGAACTCAACATCTTTTATGGCAGCCATAAAATCTCCATGAGTTACTTGAATACCTGTTGGGCTAGATAATGTTAGTTTCCCTTCTGAAACAATCCATTCCGATTTAACCGTAGGGTGTAAATTAGTGTTGGCTAAAGTTAATTGATCTTGCCCGAATACATAACCGGAAGATATTTGAATATAGATGGCATCGGTGCCAATGTTATCTGGGTCCGTTATTGTGACATTAGTAACTATCTTCATCGCAGTTCCTGGACAATACACTTGATTGCCAGTCGCAACAATTTCAGGTGCTATATTCGCAAATGACGGTGCTAACTTATTCTTAGAGGAGTGACTAGAAAAGGTTTTGTCTTCTTTTGAGGAACTAATTAAAGTGGATGCATAATTCGTATTTGAAATAAAAATCAATGACACTAAAATTATTTTGGAAAAAATAGGAATACTCATGCGTTAAAAGTATTGATTTTTTAGCCAATACTTACTTAGGCCAATTCATTTTTTGAAATAAATCCCAAACCACAATTCCTGCGCTTACAGAGATATTTAAAGAATGCTTAGTGCCTAATTGAGGGATCTCAATACATCCGTCACATAATGCGACAGCTTCTTGTGAGACACCGTGAACTTCATTTCCAAAAATTAAGGCATATTTTTTATTTTTCTCCACTTCGAAATCCTGAAGAAAAATGGCGCTTTCTACTTGCTCAACTGCTAGTGTCGTAATCGCTTCTTTTTTTAATTTTTCGATGACTTCAAGAACGTTTTTGTTATGTTCCCAAGTTACCGTTTCGGTTGCCCCAAGCGCTGTTTTGTGAATCTCTTTATTTGGAGGCGTTGCCGTGATACCGCATAAATATATTTTTTCAATTAAAAAGGCATCGGCAGTTCTGAATACAGAGCCAATGTTGTGTAAACTGCGGACATCATCTAAGATGATAATAACCGGAGTCTTTTCTGATTTTTTAAAATCTTCAATCGATTTTCGCTCTAATTCGCTGTTTTCTAGCTTTCTCATTCTTTTTTGGGGTTTGTTCAAATAAAAAAAGCTTCCGGAACTAGGGAAGCTTTTTTATTATATTGTATTTAAAATTTAGCTTTTTGAAGCACCATCAGCTAAAACAACACCTTTTATAGTTAGGATCTTAGTAGCTTGTCCATCAGCATTTGAAGTTACTGTCACTGTTTTGGTGAAAGCTCCAACTCTGTCAGTTGCATATTTTACACCAATAATACCTTTTGCTCCTGGAGCAATAGGCTCTTTTGGAGAAGTAGGAACAGTACAACCGCATGAACCTTGGGTATTTGTGATAATTAAAGGCTTAGTACCATTGTTAGTAAAAACAAATTCGCGTTGTCCGTCTGCATTGTGTGCAATTGTACCGTAATCAATCGTTTCGGAAACAAAAGCCATTCCAGCTCCGTCTACTTTGGCAACTTTAGCGGTTGTCGCTTTTACTTTTTTTGTTGTTTCTTGAGCACAAGAAGTAGCTGCTCCTAGAACAGTTAGCATCGCTAGTAAAAATATTTTTCTCATTTTTTTTCGTTTTTAAAATTAGTCTAACAAAGCTAAAGAAAAAATCATGCCAATAACTTAATTTTTACTTAAAATTAGTTTTAATTTTTGAAGTGATAGTTATTCGTTATAAAATAATTAAATTCGCTTTCATATTTTACATTAATTAAATACAATATAAGTTGGCATCTAAAGATAAGGAGGTTAAGGAAACACCATTAATGAAGCAATACAATGAAATCAAAAGGAAGTATCCTGATGCTTGTTTGTTGTTCAGGGTAGGTGATTTTTATGAAACATTTGGTGAAGATGCTGTCAGGGCCTCAAAAATATTAGGTATAACCCTGACAAAGCGTGGTGCAGGCTCTGCCACAGAGACCGCACTAGCTGGTTTTCCACATCATTCAATAAACACCTATTTACCAAAACTAGTTAAAGCAGGACTTCGTGTTGCCATTTGTGACCAACTCGAAGATCCTAAAATGACGAAAAATATTGTAAAAAGAGGGGTGACGGAACTTGTGACTCCCGGGGTTTCCATGAATGATGAGGTTTTACAGTCAAAGACAAATAATTTTTTAGCCTCTGTATTTTTTGCTAATAAATCGATAGGGATTTCTTTTTTAGATGTATCGACCGGGGAGTTTCTTGCAGCGCAGGGGAATGCAGAGTATATAGATAAGTTATTGCAAAACTTCAATCCCAGTGAGGTTTTGATTCAAAAAAAACAATAAAAATGATTTCAAGGAAAACTTCGGGGATGATTACCACTGTTTTTATTTGGAAGATTGGATTTATAAAGAAGATTACGCATTTGAAATTCTGACTAAACATTTTCAAACGATTTCCTTGAAGGGATTTGGTATAGAAGACTTGAAGGAAGGCATTATTGCGTCAGGAGCCATTTTGTATTACCTTTCTGAAACACAACACAATAGAGTACAGCATATCACCGCAATTCAACGTATTGCTGAAGACGCTTATGTATGGATGGATCGATTCACGATTAGGAATCTGGAATTGTACCACAGTTACAATCCAAATGCTGTCACGCTGCTGGATGTTATCGATAAAACGCTTTCTCCAATGGGTGGTCGTTTATTGAAACGTTGGTTGGCGCTGCCTCTAAAAGACAGCAATAAAATACGAAGCCGCCATCAGGTTGTTTCCTACTTACAAGAAAATCAGGAAGTGTTGCGTAAAATTCAACACCAAATTAAGCAAATTTCAGACTTAGAACGGCTCATTTCGAAAATAGCGGCGGGAAAAGTGTCGCCCCGCGAAGTGGTTTATTTGAAAGAGTCATTGGATGCCATTATCCCTATAAAAACGTTGGCTTTAGAAAGTCCGCAAGAAGCAGTGAAGATTATTGGAGACAGTTTGCATAGCTGCGATTTATTGCGAGAGAAAATCAAAACTACCTTAAATCAAGATGCGCCAGTCGCAATTGCTAAAGGGAATGCTATTGCGAAAGGTGTTCATGCTGAATTGGATGATTTACGTGCAATTTCGACCTCAGGGAAGGAATTCTTGGACGGAATTGAAAAACGAGAGTCCCAATTGACTGGCATCTCATCTTTGAAAATTTCCTTCAATAATGTTTTTGGGTATTACATTGAAGTCAGAAACTTGCATAAAGATAAAGTTCCTGAGGAGTGGATTCGAAAACAAACTTTAGTGAATGCAGAACGTTATATTACCGAGGAGCTTAAGGAATATGAAACTAAGATTCTAGGTGCAGAAGAGAAAATCCATAAAATAGAAGCCGAGTTGTTTGAGCAATTGGTTGCTTGGATTGCAACCTATATAAAACCGGTTCAGCTCAATGCTAATTTAGTGGCTCAGTTGGATTGTTTGTGTTCTTTTACACAACTGGCTACAGAGAATAAATATATTTGCCCTGAACTAGATGAAACATTCGAACTGGATATCAAAAATGGAAGACATCCCGTTATTGAAAAACAATTAGCGGTTGGTATGCCTTATATCGCCAATGATGTTTTTCTGGATAGAGAAACACAGCAGCTGATTATGATCACGGGTCCCAATATGTCTGGAAAGTCGGCTATTTTGCGACAAACGGCTTTAATTGTGTTGTTGGCTCAAATGGGTAGTTTTGTTCCTGCAGAGAGTGTTAGAATGGGAATTATTGATAAAATATTCACCAGGGTAGGTGCCAGCGACAATATTTCGATGGGCGAATCTACTTTTATGGTCGAAATGAATGAAACGGCTTCTATCTTGAATAATATTTCAGATAGGAGTCTGGTTTTGTTGGATGAAATAGGACGGGGAACGAGTACCTATGACGGAATTTCCATTGCCTGGGCTATTGCGGAGTTCTTGCATGAGCATCCGTCAGCTCCTAAAACGTTGTTTGCGACGCATTATCATGAGTTAAATGAAATGAGTGGATCATTGCCTAGAATCCAGAATTATAACGTGGCGGTAAAGGAGTTAAAAGAGACGGTTCTTTTTATTAGAAAACTAGTAAAAGGGGGAAGTGCCCATAGTTTTGGGATTCATGTGGCAAAAATGGCTGGAATGCCGCAAATTGTTATTTTGAAAGCACAAAAGATATTGAAGAAATTAGAAAAGAACCATTCTAGTGATATGTTGAATGGAATTAAATCGAAAAAAGAGGGCTCGAGTCTTAAAGGCGAACAGGAGGAGCAAATGCAAATGAGTTTCTTTAATTTGGATGACCCATTATTAGAAGAAATCAAAGAGGAAATTTTAAATTTAGATATAAATACGGTAACTCCTGTGGAGGCGTTGATGAAACTCAATGAATTAAAGAGAATGCTGACTAGAAAATAAATTTGTTTGTATTTAAAGTTGAGGGAATCAAAAGGTTAGCTTTTTTAATATTTTTTTTTGTAAAAAAGGCTTGTTTAATTCAATAAAAGGCTTAGATTTGCCACCGCAATACAGATGAAGTGTTGCGGTTCTTTTAAGAATTGAAAATGCGAAAATAGCTCAGTTGGTAGAGCGCGACCTTGCCAAGGTCGAGGTCGCGGGTTCGAATCCCGTTTTTCGCTCCACACCACATAATGCTCGGATGGTGAAATTGGTAGACACGCTGGACTTAAAATCCAGTGATCAGCAATGGTCGTGCGGGTTCAAGTCCCGCTCTGAGTACTAAAAAAGNTC
>NZ_AJXL01000089.1 GCF_000264055.1 Flavobacterium sp. ACAM 123
TATTCACGAATTAATAATTATTTAGAAACCTAACCTTTAATTTGTTTTTTATAGATTAAAAATTTAATCTTGATCAAAACCGCAAACAAAATTACCGAAACAATAACATAATAGTCTTAAAGTTTTACTAAATTTTAAATTAATATAAAGTTTAGTGTTCTACAGGATAAATAGTTGCTATTAAAAAAAAGAATGACAATTTGACATTTAGTGAGAATTGGCAGTACTTTTGCAATTCAAAGAAAAGTGAAAAAAATGAAGTTTAAGAATATTTTTAAAAATAAAGATAATATGACTACTGAAAATACAGAAATCGATAAAGAGATGGATGATGTAACATTAGATAACAATGCGAATGACGAACAAGTTGTGGCTGATGAGTTAAGTGTTGAAGATCAATTGACGCAGGATTTAGCGAAAGAAAAAGATAAATATTTACGGTTATTTGCAGAATTTGAAAATTATAAAAGAAGAACTTCAAAAGAACGTATAGAATTATATAAGACAGCAAATCAGGAGGTTCTTTTAGCTATGTTACCAGTTTTAGATGATTTTGACAGAGCGATGGTTGAAATACTTAAATCTGATGACGAATTACTTTTGAAAGGGGTAGAGCTAATCCATGAAAAATTGAGAAATACTCTGTTTTCAAAAGGATTAGAGCAAGTAGAAGTTAAGGCCGGTGATGCATTTGATGCAGATTTTGCCGAAGCAATAACTCAAATTCCCGCGGAGTCGCCTAAGATGAAAGGGAAAATTGTTGATGTTCTTGAAAAAGGATATAAGTTGGGAGATAAAATCATTCGATTTCCTAAAGTGGTTATAGGGCAGTAATGCGGACAGGTGTGGACGCCAGTAACTGGGTCTGTACTTTCACAAGAAAATATAAAGATGAAAAAAGATTTTTACGAGATATTAGAAATTTCCAAAAGTGCTGATGCAGCAGTAATAAAGAAAGCTTACAGAAAAAAAGCGTTAGAGCATCATCCTGACAAAAATCCTGGAGACAAAGAAGCAGAAGAAAAGTTCAAAGTTGCTGCTGAAGCCTATGAAGTTTTAAGCGATCCGACCAAAAAAGCAAAATACGATCAATACGGTCATCAAGCTTTTGATGGTTCTGGAGGTTTTGGTGGACGCGGTGGTGGAGGCCATGCCGGAATGAATATGGATGATATCTTCAGTCAATTTGGTGATATTTTCGGTAGCGCCTTTGGTGGCGGTGGCGGATTTGGAGGCGGTGGCGGAGGTCAACGCAGAACTAAAGGAAGCAACCTACGAATCAAAGTAAAATTGACATTAGAAGAAGTTGCTAATGGTGTTGAGAAAAAGGTAAAAGTTAAACGTAAAGTGCAGGCCGTAGGCGTGTCTTATAAAACGTGCTCTACCTGCAGCGGACAAGGGCAAGTTATGCGTGTTACCAATACAATCCTGGGAAGAATGCAATCAGCATCCACCTGTCCTACTTGTGGTGGATCTGGACAGATTTTAGATAAAAAACCTGCAGAGGCAGATTCTCAAGGGATGATTACTGAAGACGAAACAGTTTCTATTAAAATTCCCGCCGGTGTTGTTGACGGGATGCAGTTAAAAGTTTCTGGAAAAGGAAATGATGCTCCGGGAAATAGTGTTCCAGGAGATTTGATTGTAGCGATTGAAGAATTGGAGCATGAATTTTTAAAGCGCGAAGGAGAGAACTTGCATTATGATTTATATATCAGTTTTCCTGAAGCAGTTCTTGGTGTTTCAAAAGATATCGAAGCGATCAACGGAAAAGTAAGAATTAAATTAGAAGAAGGAATTCAATCTGGTAAGATTCTGAGACTCAAAGGAAAAGGGATTCCAAACATTAATGGGTACGCAAGTGGAGATTTGTTAGTGCATGTCAATGTATGGACTCCTAAAACCGTAAGTAAAGAACAAAAGTTGTTTTTTGAAAGCAATATTACCGATGAACATTTTATTCCAAATCCTGAAAAATCAGATAAATCATTTTTTGAGAAGGTAAAAGATATGTTTTCATAATTTTTATAAAGTTTAGAAATTAAATATAAGCTTCCCATCCTTGTGAAAACAAGGATGGGTTTTTTTATGTAACAATCAGATCTATTTCGATACTAATTATTTACTTTTACACAAATTCAAATTTCAGCATGAGTACCCTACTTGAAGTCAATAAAGTCGTGAAGCAATACGGTGATTACGTAGCGCTTAACGAAGTTTCATTAACAGTTCCCAAAGGCAGTATTTATGGGCTTTTAGGTCCAAATGGTGCCGGAAAAACATCATTGATCAGAATCATAAATCAAATTACGATGCCTGACAGTGGTGATATTATCCTTGATGGTGAAAAACTGCAACTTAAACACGTACAGCACATAGGCTACCTTCCTGAAGAAAGAGGGTTGTATACGAGTATGAAAGTAGGGGAGCAATGTTTGTATTTGGCTCAAATGAAAGGGCTATCAAAAGCAGAAGCTAAAAAACAATTGGAATATTGGTTTGAGAGATTGGAAATTCAAGGTTGGTGGAATAAGAAAATTCAAGAACTTTCTAAAGGAATGGCTCAGAAAATTCAGTTTGTCGTTTGTGTGTTGCATAAACCTAAACTGTTGATTTTTGACGAACCTTTTTCTGGTTTTGATCCTGTAAATGCTAATATCATTAAAGATGAAATTCTGGCGTTGCGGGAAGAGGGCGCTACTATAATATTTTCGACCCACCGCATGGAAAGTGTAGAAGAATTATGTGATCATATTGCCTTGATCCACAAATCAAATAAACTTATTGAAGGAAAGTTAGACGATGTCAAAAGACAATTCAAAACTAATAGTTTTGAGGTGGGTATTGTATCAAATAATGTGGAAGGTCTGATGTA
This sequence comes from Flavobacterium sp. ACAM 123, assembly GCF_000264055.1. Lineage (GTDB taxonomy): Bacteria > Bacteroidota > Bacteroidia > Flavobacteriales > Flavobacteriaceae > Flavobacterium. The sequence continues at coordinate 2,876 of NZ_AJXL01000089.1, forward strand.
TGACATCACTCAAAAATTTACGGTAGGGACAGCGAATTTTAAATCACTTGGCAAAGAATTGAAACTTGAAATCCAATTGGGAAATGCTATGCCAAATGAGCTGCTTCATGTCCTTACGCAACGGGGACAAGTGACCCATTTTGTGGAAAAAATTCCAAGTGTAAATGATATATTTATTCAAACGGTAAGTGAAAAGTAAATAATTTTTATTGTTATGATTTTAGATTTTTACATTCTGAAAACAAAAATCGTTAATCAAAAATCAAAAACCTAAATGAGCATTATTTCATTAATCATAAAAAGAGAGTTTATTGCTAAAGTGCGTAACAAATCTTTTATTGTTATGACCTTTTTAAGTCCGCTACTATTTGTGTGTATTGCCGCATTTGTGGGGTATTTAAGTTCGATGAAAGCAGAAACGAAGCGAATTGCAATCCATGACGAATCGGGATTGTTTGTCGGAGAATTTATAGCGCAAAACAATTCGAAAAGTGAATATAAATATCTTGATTTATCTTTAATTGATACGAAATTCCTCAAAGATAGTATTACTAATGAAAATTATGAAGGGGTATTGTTAATACCAAATACGACTAATGTTGCCGATTTAGAAAATAAAATAAAATTTATATCTAACAGCAGTCCAAGTATCTCATTTATTGAAAATGTTCAGGATATTGTTGCTAATAAAATAACTAAAACCAATCTTGAGAAAGCAAATTTAGATACTTTGGCGATTAGAAATGCCCAGTCAAAAGTCAATATAAGTTTGGCAAAAGCTTCAGGAGAGCAAAGTGTAAAAGGTCTTAACGAAATAAAAATTGCCATCGGTGGTGGATTTGGATACCTAATTATGATGTTTATTATAATTTATGGTAACATGGTGATGCGAAGTGTGATCGAAGAAAAAACAAATCGTATTATCGAAATAATAATCTCATCAGTCAAGCCGTTTCAGTTGATGATTGGTAAAATTATAGGAACCTCATTGGCAGGGATTCTTCAGTTTTTTATATGGGCTTTAATTGGGCTTTCTTTGCTGTTTGCCGCGTCTGTATTTTTTGGAGCTAATGTAGGGCCAACAGCGAGAGTATCTCCGGAATTAATGGAACAGGCACAGCAGGAATTTGCAGGTATGGCTCAAATGTATATCAAGGAATTATTGAATTTACCAATAGCGAGTATACTAATAAGTTTTATAATTTATTTCATAGGAGGCTACTTTCTCTACAGTTCTTTTTATGCTGCAATTGGTGCCGCTGTTGATAATCAAACTGATTCACAGCAATTTCTCTTGCCCATTATTATGCCATTGGTGCTTAGTGTTTATGTAGGGTTTTTTAGTGTAGTGAATGATCCACATGGTACCTTAGCAGTCGTTTTTTCAATGATTCCGCTCACATCGCCTATTGTGATGTTAATGCGAATTCCGTTTGGCGTACCTTTGTGGCAAATTGCTATATCAATAAGCTTGTTATTTGCGACCTTCTTCTCGGTAGTTTGGTTTGCAGCAAAAATATATCGCGTGGGAATTTTAATGTACGGAAAGAAACCGACATGGAAAGAATTATACAAATGGCTTAAATATTAAAATATTTGGTTATTTGATAACCAAATGACCGAATAAAAAAATCAATACTATGTCAAAAATATTAATCATAGAAGATGAAGCGGCTATCCGTAGAGTACTTTCCAAAATACTTTCTGAGGAGAGCGACACTTATCAGGTTGAAGATGCTGAAGACGGTGTACAGGGTTATGAAAAAATAAAAAATAACGATTACGATCTTGTTTTGTGCGATATAAAAATGCCGAAAATGGATGGTGTAGAATTGCTTGAAGCTGTCAAAAAAATAAAACCAGAAATACCAATTGTTATGATCTCCGGTCATGGCGATATGGAAACGGCTATAAATACGATGCGACTTGGTGCATTTGATTATATATCAAAACCTCCGGATTTAAATCGGTTGTTAAATACGGTTAGAAACGCATTGGACAAAAAAAAGCTCGTGGTTGAAAATAAGTTTTTAAGAAAAAAAGTCAGTAAGAATTACGAGATGATTGGGGATAGCGAGGCAATCGATCATATTAAAGTGATGATTGATAAAGTGGCTCAAACTGATGCTCGAGTCCTTATAACGGGACCAAACGGAACCGGTAAGGAATTAGTGGCACATCAGTTGCATGAGAAAAGTGAACGTGCTACTTTTCCTTTAATCGAAGTGAATTGTGCCGCGATTCCTTCTGAATTGATAGAAAGCGAATTGTTTGGACACGTGAAAGGGGCGTTTACATCAGCTGTAAAAGATCGAGCAGGTAAATTTGAAGCTGCAGATAAAGGAACTATTTTTCTGGATGAAATTGGAGACATGAGTCTTTCGGCTCAAGCCAAAGTATTGCGTGTGTTACAAGAAAGCATGATTACAAGAGTGGGTGCAGAGAAAGATATTAAAGTCGACGTTCGTGTGATTGCAGCGACTAATAAAGATTTGAAAACGGAGATTGCCGAAGGTCGTTTCCGTGAAGATTTATATCACAGACTGGCCGTAATCTTGATCAAAGTGCCTTCCTTGAATGAAAGACGCGAAGACATTCCCATGCTGATTTCTCATTTTGCAGACAAAATTGCTTCTGAGCAAGGAAACGCATTAAAGAAATTTTCTGGAGACGCTGTCAAACTACTGCAGGAATATGATTGGACTGGAAATATTCGGGAATTACGTAATGTAGTGGAGCGTTTGATTATCCTGGGAGGGGCTGAAATTTCTAAAAATGACGTAAAGTTGTTTGCCAGTAAATAAGAATCCCCCTAACCCCTTAAGAGGTAATAAGGAAGCAAATAGTAGTGTTTGTGCTACTCAGGTTTTAAGCGTATTATTATGATAAAATCCAAAAAATATCAATTACTACTTTTGCTTTTTATTGTTGTTATTTTAGGATTTAAAGTTTTTCGATTCTTTGAAATTGATAACTGTTTAGATGGAAGAGGAAAATAGAATTATGATAAATGTGAGTGTGATAATTCTATTGAATAATATTTGAAAATAAATAAAATTCTTTGTGGGTCTTTGAGCCACTTTTGAGAATCTTTGTGAAATAAATAAGAAATGAAATTAAAGAAATTAAACGAAAATTTACGTGAAGGATTAGTTGATAACGGTTTAACCGAAGCCAACACTTTACAAAAAGAAACTTTTTCTACTTTAAAAAGTGGTGCAGACTGTATTATTATCGCGTCAAAAGGAAGCGGTAAGTCTACAACGATTGTGATCAATGTGATTCAGCAGTTGGTTTGTGAGGGAGAACAGTCGCCTCGTGCCTTAATTATTGTTGAAGATAAAGCCAAAGTGTTAGAAATGGAAGCTATTTTCGAAAAATTTGAAAGGTATACTGATTTGGTGGTTTACGGTGTCCATGATAGGGGCGATATGGAATATGACAAAAATTATATTTCTGGCGGAGTTGACGTGTTGATAGGAACACCCAATAAGTTGGGCGAAATGTTCACGACTGCTGGTTTTAATGTAAACAGATTGAAAATGTTTATTATTGATGACGCAGATTCTATTTTAAAATTGCGACATGAAACGAAGCTGATGCGTATGTCAAACAGCATCAATAAAACGCAGCGTATTATTTTTTCTGAACGACTTACTGGTCGAATTGAAAGTCTTGCCGATAAAATGATGGTAGAGCCCTACCTGTTTGAAATTGAAGAAGGTGAAGAAGAGGATGAGGAGGAAGAGAATGAGGAAGAAGAGGAAACAAAATAACATAAAATAAATAAGATGGGATTAATGAAAGTGTTTTCAGGAAGCGAAATATTAGCAATGGCTTTAAAAGAAAAAATTGAAGCTATAGGTGTTGCTACAGTTATGAAAGATAATATTCAATCAGCTAGATTGGCGGGTTTTGGAAGCTCGGGTTCTGCTGTGGAGGTTTTCATACAGGAAACTGATTTTGCAAAAGCAAATCCAGTTATTGAAGAATTTAGGTTAAGTATTTAACAAACGTGTGATAATTTAGAGAATTAAACCCTGAATAGCTAGTATGGTATCAGGGTTTTCTTTTTAAATACGTGTATAATTAAAAAAAAGAGATGAAATATAAGATGCTGGTTGTAGACATGGATGACACCTTGTTGAAAGACGACCATACCATTTCGGATGAAAATAAAGAAATGCTTTTTAAAGCTCAGGAAAAGGGAGTGCATGTTATTTTGGCATCAGGAAGACCAACACCTGCGATGGTAGCCTATGCCAAAGAGTTAAAACTGGATAATTCGTATATGATATCCTATAATGGAGCTGTAATTACAGATTTAAAAGAGAATAAAGTAATCTTTGAACGAACCTTAAGCCAAGAACAAATATATGAATTGTATGAGTATAGTCTAAAAAGGAAAACCCATATTATTACTTATATCGATGGGAAAGTTGTGAGTGAAACAAGTTCAGAATACATTGATATTGAGCTTTATATTAGTGGATTAGCTCATAATAAAGTATTGGACTTTAGGGCAGCTGTTACTTCCTCAGCTGTTAAATGTGTTTTATTAGAAGAGCCAAGTTACCTGAGAGAAGTAGAAAAAGACTTGAAACTAGCAATGCCTCATTTGAGTGTTAGCATGTCAAAGCCTTTTTTCCTGGAAGTGGCACAACATGGTATCGACAAAGCGGCAAGTATAAAAATAGTAGCAGAGAAATTAGGTATTCACCAAAGTGAAATAATTGCCGTTGGGAATGCGGGGAATGATTTAACGATGATTGAATACGCAGGATTAGGAGTATGGGTAGATAATGTAGATCCGGAATTGAGAGACAAAGCAAATGTTATTGTCGCATCAAATAATGATCATGGTGTTGCTGAGGTAGTGCGCAGATTTATTTTGAATTAAGGATTTTATTTCTTTGGTAGTTTGCAACTTTTACAAAAATCAGGATAGCTCTGGATTGGTTTTAAGACTTCTGCATGCAGCGTAGTAAGTTGTGTTGTTTCAAGACCCAGATTAGTGCTTTTTGCAGCCTTGGCATGCTCTTCGTTGTACTTCTTTTGTCTCTGGCCGCATATAATTTTTAAAAAGCTAACATCAGAAAAAAGTCCTTTCTGCTCGTAGATTTCTTTGTGCAGTTTACGAGAATAGAGTGCAGATAAATTAAATTCATAGCGAGCAAAATCTAGCCGTTTGTTAGCGGTAATGGTGTCTGCATTAAAAAGATGCCCTGCATCACTTGGAAAGAGCAATTTACTTTGGAATTGAAATTTTTGGTAAGGATAAACGATACATTGTTCATTATAAATACAAAATCAGGGCTTGAAGCGCTGTTAATACTAGTAATATTAACCTCATTTTTTATTTGTAGCTTCTGATTGAAAATCGGATAATTGTAGTTGGTAAAGACCGTTTCATGCAATACTATTTTTAGCATTTGTACTTAGCATGTGAAAGAAAACAAAGAATTCATTAGCTTTTTTTATCTAATTGTTATGGTTTAAAGATCTTCTTTTTTACTTTTTTCAGACTCAATAAATTCAAAGGATTAATCCCTAGGCCAATGACATCTTTTCGCGTAAAGCGGGCAACCTTATCATAAAACAAGGGGATTATAGGTGCTTGATCAATGATAATTTTATCCATTTTTTGATATAAAACATAACGTTTTTCATCATCAGTTTCCTTGAAAGCTTGTTCGTATAAAATATCGAATTCTGCATTTTTAAAATGCGTATAATTGGGTCCGTTCGGAGAGAAATTTTTACTGTAAAATAAAGATAAATAATTCTCGGCATCAGGATAATCAGCAATCCAACTCGCTCTAAAAAACGATACTTTTCCAGTAGAAATAGCTTGGCGCAATGTAGAAGGAGGACTAATGTCAACTTGAACGTCCAGTCCTATTTTTTGCCACTCGCGTTGCAAAAACTCTCCAATATCAACGTAGGATGCATTCGTACTTAATTGAATCACAGGATTTTTATCACTGGTAGCTCTCTTGTACTCATTTACTAATTTTTTTGCTTTTTCGATATCGTAGGTATATCCTTTGGTATTATTAAAACTGGGTAAACCTGCAGGAATAATTCCGTTAATCGCTGGTGTTCCCATGTTATTGCGCAAATAAGTAATCATTTTTTGGCGGTCGAAACCATAATTCATCGCTTGACGAATGCGTAAGTCTAATACCGCTTTGTTGTCGCCGTCCATTCTGAATCCAAGGTATTCAGTATTAAGATAAGGCCCAGTAATTAGGTTAATCTCCTTTTTGTATTTGGGTTGTAATTCGCCCGTTTGCGTTAAAATATCATCTTTATAAGAGGGATCTAGACCTGAAGTGAAATCTAATTTTCCTTGTATGAATTGTAGAAAACCACTTTGCTTATCTGGTAAAAAAGTAATGGCAACAGCTTCTAGATAAGGCAACATATTTCCTTTCTCGTCTTTTTCGTAAAACAAAGGGTTTTTTCGCAAGACCAGTTTTACGTTTTCTTCCCATAATTTTAATTGGAAAGGGCCCGTTCCTATTGGGTGCGAACGAAAATCACTACCATAATGAGACACCACTTCTTTTGGCACAACTGAGGCGTATTTCATGGTCATTAAGCCAAGGAAAGCGGGGAAAGGTTTGATCAGCTTAATTTCAAAAACACTGTCATTTTCGGCTTTGAAGCTATCTACGTTTTGTAAAACCCAGCCACCGGGCGAAGCGACCTTTTCGTCTAGTAATCGGTTGAGGCTGTATTCAAAATCGGAGGCTTTTACAGTTCGGGTGCTGTCTTTACCAAATAAGATGTGTTTTTGAAAATAGATATCGTTTCGCAACGTAAAAGTATAGGTTTTTGCATCGGGAGAAATAGTCCAAGATTTGGCAATATCGGGTTGGATATTCAATTTTTCGTCCAGTTGCAGTAAACCATTGAAGATGTGGTTACAAGCCCAAATGTTCGATTGTACTTTTGAGAAAGCAGGATCCAGAGAAGTGATATTAGAACTTTCATTGTAACGAAAAACAAGATGATCTTTATTTTCTAAACTGTCTTTTCCACAGGAAACAAATGTTAATACAATACAAAGCGTTGATATATAGTGAATTATTGATTTCATTTTAAAAAATATTGTACGTAAATTTGCGAACTATTTTTACAAGGATGTAAATATAATAAGTTACTACTAAAAACGTAGTTTATCCCTATGGAAAACAGAAAAAAAGTTGCCTTTTATACGCTTGGTTGCAAACTGAATTTTTCAGAAACTTCTACGATTGCTAGAAGTTTCGAAGACGAAGGTTTTGATCGTGTAGATTTTGAAGAAGTTGCTGATATGTATGTAATTAATACGTGCTCCGTTACTGAAAATGCAGACAAGCAATTTAAGCAGGTGGTTAAAAAAGCAATGAAGCTCAATAATAAGGCTTTTGTAGCCGCTGTGGGTTGTTATGCACAATTGAAACCAGAAGAATTAGCGGCAGTTGATGGAGTTGATTTAGTTCTGGGAGCTACAGAGAAATTTAAAATTACCGATTATATCAATGATTTGTCTAAAAACGATTTTGGCGAAGTACATTCCTGTGAGATTGCTGATGCTGATTTCTATGTAGGAAGTTACTCGATAGGTGACAGAACCCGTGCTTTCTTGAAAGTGCAAGATGGTTGTGATTACAAATGTACCTATTGTACAATTCCGCTTGCGAGAGGTATTTCTAGAAGTGATGAATTGAATAATGTTTTGAAAAATGCTTACGAAATTTCGCAGCAGAATATCAAAGAAATTGTACTTACCGGAGTGAATATTGGAGATTACGGAAAAGGGGAATTCGGAAACAAAAAGCACGAACATACTTTCTTAGAACTAGTTCAGGAACTAGACAAAGTAGAAGGAATAGAGCGTTTGCGAATCTCGTCTATTGAGCCTAATTTATTGAAAAATGAGACCATAGAATTTGTTTCGAAAAGCAGAACTTTTGTACCGCATTTTCATATTCCGTTGCAATCAGGAAGTAACGATATTCTGAAATTGATGAAGCGTCGTTATCAACGTGAAATATACACGGAAAGAGTAAATAAAATTAGAGAAGTGATGCCACATGCCTGCATTGGTGTGGACGTAATTGTTGGTTTTCCTGGTGAAACGGATGAACATTTCTTAGAAACGTATCGTTACTTGAATGAAATGGATATTTCTTATTTGCATGTTTTCAAGTATTCTGAACGTGATAATACGGAAGCCGCAGATATGGATGGTGTTGTTCCTGAGAATGTCCGGGTGAAAAGAAGTAAAATGATGCGTGGATTATCAGTAAAAAAACGCCGCGCTTTTTATGAAAGCCAGTTGGGAACGGCAAGAACTGTTCTTTTTGAAAGCGAAAATAAAGAGGGTTATATTCATGGTTTTACAGAAAACTACGTAAAAGTAAAAACACCTTGGAATCCCGAATTAGTGAATACCTTGCATGAAATTAATTTGACTACAATTGATACTGATGGTAGTGTCAGAATGGAATTTGTAGCTGTTGAGGTTTAGGCACTTTAAAATAATTAAAATTTAAACCATTAAGAGATTTAGAAAGTTAAGGTAGAACTTAATGAACTTAATCTCTTAATGGTTTTTTATTTAAGTCAAGTGTGGTTTTTGACTTTTAGCCATTTGGCTACCCTCTTAATTATTATGGGTTTGTTGACCAAAGTCCTGCATCTTTTATAAATACACGTCGATTTAATTTTAACTGGGCAATAATTAATTCAGCTAAATCCTCTGCTTGCATCACGTTTTTAGGGTTACCGTCGGTTAGATTTAAGTCTTTGGCCATTTCAGTACCAACAGTACTTGGAGTTAAGGCAGTAACGCGAATGTTGTGTTTACGAACTTCCTGCATTAAGGATTCTGTTAGTCCTAAAACTGCATATTTAGAGGCGCTGTATGCACTAGTCTTTGCATTTCCTTTCAACCCTGCGGTCGATGAAATATTAATTATATCACCCGTTTTTCTTGCAATCATATTAGGTAAAACTGCGCGAGTTGTGTAGTAGGTACCCATTAAGTTTACTTGAATGATACTTTCCCATACTTTAGGTTCTAGTTCTAAAAATTTACCAAAAGCAGCGATTCCAGCATTGTTAATTAAGATGTCAATTGTTTGAAATGTGTTTAGGGCTTTCTCAACAGCTGTATTGATGGAATCAATATCTGATACATCAGCCGTTAGTGCTAATGATTTTACACCCAATTTAGTAACTGTTGTTGCTACCTCGTCTAACTCAGATTGAGTACGGGACACTAAAATCACATTCACACCTTCTTTTGCCAATGCAATAGCGATTGCTTTCCCAATTCCTTTTCCAGCACCAGTAATTAGGGCATTTTTATTTTTTAAGTCAGTCATATTGTTTCAATTTTAGTTTGTTATTAGCAAAGTTAAACCATTCCTCTTTTTAAAGGCAGAACAGAAAGTAAAAAAAAAGTTAATTTATGCGGACCTAAATATTTAAATTAGATAAATATTTCAAATAATTATGTAACACTTTAGAGAATAAAAGAGGTCACTTTTGTGGTACAAATAGCAACTATGAAAAAATTAGTCCTTCTTTTGAATATCAGTTTCATGATCCTTATCGTTTCATGCAAAGAACATGATAAGGTGGAAAGCGTGGAAGACGTGGAAAGCGATCCAGTAATCACACGACAAGAGCCGAAAAGTGTTTCTTATCATTTAGAAAATACGAAACTGTGGTTATCAGCGCATGCAGGTGACGACAAAATGCTTGGTATAGCTTACGCTATTAACAGAACAGACGCCAATAATTTAAAGCAAATGGATTCGATTATCATTCCGGGGGATATTAGTGGAGACATTGAGTTTTATCTTCCATTTCCATTGCTCGTTTCGTACTTGAAAAATATAAAGAAAATCATCTTTTTTTCTTACCCTACACAAACATTTGCCGCTTATGAAAAAGGACAATTAATTTATACAGGACCTACTAATATGGGAAGTGAAAAACACAAAACACCAACAGGGCTTTTCTTTACTAATTGGAAAGCAGAGGAAACTACAAGCACATTTGATGATGAGTGGGATCTGCGTTGGAACTTTAACGTAGAAAATAAACTCGGCGTTGGATGGCATCAATATAGTTTACCGGGTTATCCAGCCTCTCATTCTTGTTTGAGACTTCAAGAGAAAGACGCTAAACTTTTATACGAGTGGGCTGATGAATGGCAATTAGCCGATTCAGAAACGGTTAAAGTAAAAGGGACTCCCGTAGTTGTTTTTGGCGGTTATGATTTTAAAGCTCCTAAACCATGGTTGCAATTAATTGCTAACCCGAAGGCATTAGCTATTTCAGAAAAGGAAATTGAGGAACAAACCATGCCTTTTTTAAGTACTATTCTAAAAGAGCAGAAGAATCGAGAAACGGTTCAGTCTGACGAGAAATAGCAATAGCCTTACTATTTATTAGTTAAGATCTATACTCAGTTTGTAAATGCGGCTTTCTAAAGTATCCGTGTCTTTATCCTCACAAAGTAGAAACTGGATTTGCTTCTTGTTTTTTGAAAATAAGGTTAGCCCTTCAAATTTATTTGAGAGGCTAATTTTTTGCGTAAAATCTATTCTCATGGTCTCGATGTCAATACGACCAATAATACTTCCTAGGATTTCGCCATCGTCATAAGTAGAGGTAGTATTTTCGGCTGTGGCCAAGAAATAAATTTTTTCATCAATCAGGACTGCATCAGTAAAGCTGGTACGAACTCCTTTTATTTTTGGGAGCTTGTAATCGTTAGAAAGTAGGCTGAATTCTTCGTTTAATTTTTTGGCGTGAAGGGTGAAAATAACATTTTTGTTTGCGCTCCCATTGCCACGGTTGAATAAATACCAATTTTCACCATCATAAGTAACACCTTCCAAGCTAAAATCTTCTGATTTTATGTATCCAAAACTTTGCATGACCGCATAGAGATCAACCAGATTATTAGTCATGGTTTTTTTTCGTGTTTTTAAATCAAATTCGATCATCGCATTTCTTTTTGTGGTGGAGCCCGAGCCAAAGATATAAAGCGTGTCTTGATAATGAGTTAGAGATTCAAAGTCGGGTTTGTCCTTTTTTACAATGTTTTCACTTGGGTCTCGTATCAGTGGGTATTTTTTAAAGTTAGTATCACTGATGTTGTATTCGTATAGAAAGCCACTATTATCACCTATTAAATAGAGAAAATCGTTTTGGAAGAAAAATCCAGATGCGGAACCAATACCTATAATCGTAGTGAATAATTCTAGTGTAAATTTTTTCATAATTTGATGTTGAAAACGTAAAGCCCTAGCCCAGATAGTAGCGAAAATCCTATTGAGTCAGCCCCGCATTTTCGCGGCGGTACAATAGATTGCAGCAGATAGCTGGAAAAGCTCCAAAAAATCATCAAGAGTAGTCCTGATTATTTGTTATATTTGATAAAGTAAATATAAAAAGATTCCTGATGAAATCAATTAATCCCGAAGATTTTAAAGTTGGCAACAAGATAAAGTTGTCAAAACTTCCCACTAATTTAGATATTGGTGCAAGTGATGACAAAAAAGAGGATAAATTAGCGGATGTTATCGATAAGTTGAGTGATTTGCAGGATACGATGTATGCTCACAATAGGTATGGGGTTTTGATTTGTTTGCAAGGCATGGATACTTCAGGGAAAGACAGCTTGATTCGAGAAGTTTTTAAGGATTTTAATTCGCGAGGGGTTGTGGTACATAGCTTTAAAACACCTAATTCGAATGAGCTGGAGCATGATTATCTATGGCGCCATTACTTGGCATTACCAGAAAAAGGGAAATTTGCCGTTTTTAACAGAACGCATTATGAGAATGTATTAGTTACTCGAGTGCACCCAGAATATATTTTAAATGAAAACTTACCAGGGATAAAAGACGTCTCATCGATTACACCCGCCTTTTGGGAAAACAGAATGGAGCAAATCAGAAATTTTGAGAAACACATTACCCAAAACGGAACCATTGTGCTGAAATTCTTTCTCCATATGAGCAAAGAGGAGCAGAGAGCGCGCTTATTGAGGCGTTTAGAAGAAAAAAAACACAATTGGAAGTTCTCAGTGGGAGATCTAAAAGAAAGAGAGCGATGGGATGACTACATGCGTTATTATGAAGAAGCGATAAACAATACTTCTACGGACTATGCACCTTGGTATGTAATTCCCGCCGACGATAAAGAAATGTGCCGTTATATTGTGGGTAAAATTATCTGGGAAGAAATGCAAAAACGTACAGACATTCAAATGCCTGAAATGGATGACGAAATTCAGGAAAACATAGCCTTGTACAAAGATATTTTGAAAAAG
>NZ_AJXL01000090.1 GCF_000264055.1 Flavobacterium sp. ACAM 123
ACCTACGGATAAAGGTTTTATGTATATATGTGCAATAATTGATTTGCACTCGCGCTATGTTTTAAGCTGGGATATAAGTAACACTATGACAGCCGAATGGTGTACAGTAGTACTTCAAGAGGCAATAGACCAACACGGCAAACCAGAAATTTTCAACACCGATCAAGGAAGTCAGTACACAAGTGAGGTTCATACTAAGCTATTGAATGATAATAATATAAAAATATCAATGGATGGAAAAGGACGTGCTATTGATACTATTTTTATAGAAAGATTATGGAGTTCAGTAAAATATGAAAACGTATATTTACAAGCTTACGGTAGTACTCTGGAACTCTACAAAGGATTGAAAGAATATTTTAGATTTTATAATGACGAGCGTTTTCATCAATCATTAGATTATCTAACGCCAAGGGAAATATATAACAAAATAGAAGTAGAATAAAATCAGAATAACTTTTTTGATTTATGGCTTCGCCGGTCAAACGTTATTTCCTATTTCAGCCACGCAACAGAAAATTAAAACTTAAAAACTATCTTAAGTTTTTGAAAAAGTTGCATCGTGAATATGTCGCAGCATACTATTGTTAAAAACTAACCAATGAAACTGCTGAATTTTTTAGCTTTATTTCGATTAGTATTGTCTTTTATTTAAAAAAAAAAGAATTTTTTGTAACGGTATTTATTAACATCCAAATTACAGCGATTCCAATGATAAAACTTACAATTTTGCCCACTGTTGGATTGTAGAGATATTCTTGAATTTGCTCTTCCATTTCTTATTTATTGATGTGAACAACACGCTGTGGAAAAGGAATGGTGATATTGTTGTATTTAAATAATTCAAATATTTTTATCCTCATTTCGCTCTTAATGTTTTCCACGCGAAACAATTCTTCTGACCAAAAAATTATTGAAAAATTCAATGATGAATCCCCAAAATCCGTAAAACGAATAAAGGGACTCGGCTCTGTTAAAATACTGCTTTGACTATCAACAGCTTGTTTTAAGATTTGCATTACCTGCTTCACATCGGAAGAATAGTCAACCCCCACGGTTACTTCAAATCGCGATGCAAGATCACTGTGGGTCCAATTAATTAATTGATTTCTTGTCAAATCAGTATTCGGTAAAATAATATATTTGTCATCTCTGGTCAGCACCGTCGTAGTGCGCAAATTAATCTCTTGAACAACACAAACCATTTCGTTTAATTCAATAACATCGTTCACTTTAACGGAGGAGTCCAGCAGTAGTAAGATCCCAGAAATAAAATCACTAAAAAGATTTTGCAAACCCAATCCAATACCCACTAAAAGAGCAGCTGAACCAGCTACAAGTACGGATAAATTAAAACCAAATAATTGCAATCCGGCAACAATTGAAATTAGAATAATTAAATACCTGATTAAGCTATAAATGGAGTATTTTTTAGCCAAATCAATTTTATCGACTCTATAAATGGTTTTTCTAATAATTTTTAATAAAAATAGGACAACGAATATAAAAACAATGACCTTAATAATACCAATGATTTTAAAGTCAAAATCACCAATTTGAAAAAGAGTGTAATCGATTTATTTTTTCATTTATATTTATTTTTTTAAGCTTTTGCTGTTCAGTCATTTATATTTTTGACTACTAAAGTTACATTATTAATCGAACACCCCCTAATTCAGCAACTTTGTAGGAGAAACGGTCTCCGGGCGAACCAATGAACATAAAATTTTTCGGGATATTCCATTTTTTTGATAGCTCATCGATGATTTCAGGCCCAAAAACACCTTCTAACTCGATGAATTCAATGGCGATTTCCGGATATGCGCGATCTAAAACTTTAAGATCGATTATGAGTGATTCATTTGATTCTCCTCCTTGACGTTTTACGTTGACTATTTTTAATTTCTTGGTGGACTCGTTATTTTGTACATATTGCATCACTTTGTTTAGAATAGCAACATCATCACCTTTCGTAAAAAACACAAACTCTTGTGAATTTATTTTTAAATTCATTTTCATTAAATAACGATTGCTGAAAATGACCATTTTTCGCATTGGCTTGTAAAAATATTCTAAGGCGTCAATCAGCACTTGAATCAGAAAAGATCTTCCTAACATGATTCCTATAAATACTAACGAAGGAATCAGGTATTTAATAAAGGTATAGAAGGAATCTACGTTCAATTGAACATTTCCTACAAAGGCCACAATCACCAATATAACCGCTGTGACCACTGTTATCCCTCTTGCTTTCTCGGGTCGTGGTAATTTTTTACGCTTGAATTTTAATAATAAATTCCCAATACCAAACAAGCCCATTACGGCTAAGAAGGAAAAGGTATATACTCCAGCTAAAGCAATAAGATCCCCTCCGGTAACAAATAGCACGGAAACACATAATATTAGAAAACTGATGATTATTCTGTAATTTGAACCTCTCTTATTCTGTTTCAAAAAGAAATTCGGTAATATTCTATCTAATGTCATTCGATTCAATAAACCGGACACTCCAACGAATGAAGTTAAAACAGCACCACACAATACTAAAACTGCGTCTATCGAAATAAGATAGGCAAGCCATGATCCGCCGGTTGTTTGTCCCAGGAAAGCGAGTAAGGACTCTTTATGTTCACCGACTTCAGCTAACGGAATGATACAAATTAATAACAAAGCGATCATAGGGTTGAAAAAACTGACGATTGCCCACATGTTACGCAGTGTTTTTGGAAACACACCCTGTCTTTGTTCTTCAACAAAATTTGAGGAACTTTCAAAACCAGAAATCCCTAACATCGCAGCAGAAAAACCTAAGAAAAGGGCATTCACTATTCCTCCAGAGGTAACCGGAAGATTCCAATTGATATGAAAAGTTTCTAACCCATGATTAAAAAGAAACCATGATGACACGATGACTAATAAACTAAGTGTAGCTAAATGGATTACAAAAATAATTACTGCTACAAAGGCAGATTCTCCGATACCTAAAATTGCCAAACCGGTAAAAGCTAATAAGACAATAACTGTTGTGATTGTTATATCTATGCCGGGAAGAATGCCGTGTAGGTAATGCATTCCTTCAGATGCTGAAATCACTGCAGTCGCCATATAAGATAATACTGTCAACGTTGCAGCAACGGAAGCCAGCTTTTTAGAGGAAGTATTTAATAATACATTATATGCTCCTCCATTAAGAGGAATCGCTCCAACAACTTCACCGTATATTTTTCTAAATAAAAATAAAACAACAGCTACAAATAATAATGAAATCCACGCGTATTGTCCCGCATACATAATAGTAAGAGCCGAAACATACAAGCACGAAGAACTAATATCATTTCCACAAATAGCGGTCGCCTCTAACTCATTTAATTTTTTATGCAATACTTTTATCATCGTATATCATTTGGGTTGATCTCAATTCGCATCGCAATATAAGCATTTGCAGTAAAATCCCAAATAAGAAAATTAATTCCTTTCACTATAATAGGTAAGTAGTCTTTATTAGATATTAAACGAATTGATTTTTAGTTAATTAGTGTTTTATTTAATTTTTAATTTTTTGTCTTTAACAGTGTAAATAGGAGCTTTTAAAAAGAGTATTTTAAATGCCTTCTAAACGTTAATAATTTTTGAGAGTGCTATTAGTTTGGATTTGTCTCTAAAGAAGTGTATTACAGTAATTGATACTCAAAAATAAGAATACTTGTTTATGCTATTAGCGGGACTTTTTACAAAAGAGAATTTTTTTCACAACATTTGATGAAAAATAAAGAAGTTGCAATACTAATTAATAAAAGCGAAACGTTTCCGGTTAAAAATAATAAAATAGATGCAACAGATTATTCTTTACGCATGGGTAATAGCACCGTTCGGAGCGCTGTTATTCAAGAATGGTTGAAAAAGAGAAATAATAGGATAGCGTCTAGACTATTTAAAAATACTTAATGAACAAATAAACGTAAAAAAAAGATTGTATGCATCACAATAATTACTGGAACATGGGTATGATGTGGGTTATATGGGTTCCCTTAGTGTTGTTTTGTGCTTTTTTCCTCTATCGTATTCTGGCTAATTCGAACAAAAGAAAAACTTCTGAAACGGAGCCTCTCTTGGATATTTTAAACAGAAGATATGCAAAGGGGAATTGTCAACGGAAGAATACGAAAAAATAAAAAAAGTACTTGAAGATAATCAATAGTAGACTTTATTCTTGTAATAGTCGTCTGTGGTAATTTATTTGGCCAAGATGAAAAGTGAGGTGAGTGGTAAGGTGAATCAACATGAACTCGGTTGAAGTTTTTGTTTCAAAAACTAAAAGAGGAAACTCCATTATCAGTTCTTTTTCAGATAAATTATCGAGCGCATAGTCCACCATAAGCATAGTTTCTTCAATTTTTCGGATTAGTTCCGTACTTGGAATATCTTTTAATGAGAATTCAAGCTCTCGATTTCTTACATAGTTAGTGTTCCCATATGTATTACCAATGTAGGTATTGAGATTCCCCACTAAATGCAAACAAAGATTCCCGGCAGAATTAGTTATTCCTTTTTGAATCGTCCAAATTTGACTTTCATTTTGTATATAATTCAATTTCTTGTTTTAACCGATTCAAATCTCTCTTAAAAATCGTTTTTAAAGTTTGAACTATCATAAATTGGTTTTTTGATACTTTTTGAGCGAACGCAGTGCGTTTCTATGTATTTTATTTTGCATAAAACCGGTCCATCCGAACAGATACCCAGTAAGTCCTAAAGCCTGTTTTGACCATTTCCAGATATCAAAATCATCTGTATGTCTCCTAATTAGTCCGTCTTGAAAAAAGAATTCTGCTCTGATGCTATTAACAACGGCTCTCTTGTTTTTACCGAAATTATAAGTGGCTACCCAAACTGCTGCCCCATGGTAATCATTGGATTTCACATCTGAAAGCTTAATTTTTATATCTCCATTACTCCGTGCAATCAGCATCTCCCACATTTGACATACATCATTTCCTTTCAAAGAGCCGAAGACCGGATCTATAAATTCAACATTAGGATGATAGCATTCACACATTTTTGAAGCATCACCATTGGCAAAAGCATCGTAAAACTTAGTAATTGTTTTTTTGTTTTCAGTCATATTTATAAAAAAAGGAGCTGTAAAAATAATGAATTTTTCAATGGAAATTGATTTATATAAAAATAGATAGGAAATGTACTGCTTTTACGTCGGAAAAAGCTCAAGTTTAAAATGTTAGTTTACTTGTATTAAGCGATAGAAATTTCTTTTGCCAGATATATGTCTTGCACCGCTTTTATAATTTTTACTCCATCGTCAAAAGGACGCTGAAAAGCTTTTCGCCCCATAATTATACCCGAGCCGCCGGCACGTTTATTTATAACAGCAGTTTTTATGGCCTGTTTAAAATCGCTTTCCCCTTTTGATTCTCCTCCGGAATTTAACATACCAATCCGGCCGGCATAGCAATTCATCACCTGATACCTGCATAAGTCTATAGGATGTTCACTAGATAATTTAGTATACATTTCAGGATCAGTTTTTGCAAACCCAATTGCGGTAAATCCGCCGTTACTAGTTGGTGATTTTTGTTTAATAATATCTGCCTGTAACGATACGCCCAAATAATTGGCTTGACCCGTTATGTCTGCCGCTGAATTGTAATCAACATTGTCTTTTACAAATGCATTGTTTCTGGAATAACACCATAGTATAGTTACCATGCCCAAACTGTGAGCCTCTTCAAATGCTCTTGAAACTTCTATTATTTGCCGATCTGATTCGGCCGAGCCAAAATATACAGTCGCCCCTACAGCTATAGCTCCCATATTCCAGGCCTCTTTTACACTCCCAAACATTATTTGATCGTATTTTTTTGGATAGGTCAGTAATTCGTTGTGATTAAGTTTCACTATAAACGGAATCTTATGGGCATATTTTCTTGAAAGCAGGGCTAAGCCGCCCATCGTGGAAGCGATAGCATTGCACCCCGCTTCAATAGCTAATTTCACAATATTTTCAGGATCAAAGTACATGGGGTTTGGAGCAAATGAACTTCCGGCAGTATGTTCAATACCTTGGTCTACCGGTAAAATCGAGAGGTATCCTGTACCGCCCAGTCTACCATGGTTGTAAAGCTGAGTTAAGCTTCTGATAGTTTGTCCATTTCGATTGCTTTGCAAAAAAGAGTCTGTAGGATCTGGATGGGGTATATGAATTTGGTCTTTAGTAATAGTTTTGCACATATGGTTTAGCAAAAAATCCTTTTCGGGACCTAATAGTTCCATTAATCGGTGTATACCTGCCATTTTAAATTGCGTTTAAGTGATATAACATTTAGTTGTTCAAAAACATAGATTTTGAATTAGGGCGTATAAAAAGGATAGTCAGTATATCCTTTTTCATCGGCGGTATAAAATAAATCGGCATTAAGATTTTCTGAAAGAGGCCAATTATTTTTAAAACGTTCTACAAGATCAGGATTATTTATAAATGGCTTTCCAAATGCTACTAGGTCTGCTAGTCCGCTTTTAATTGCTGTTTCCGCGCTTTCTTGGTCAAATCCGCCGCATAAAATTAGCCTGTTCCTAAAGTTTTTCCGAATTGTTTTTTTTATTTCCATTGGGACGGCAGGCGCTCCCATGGAAGAATGATCTGCAAGATGGATGTAAGCAATACCAATTTCATTAAGTTTTTTTGATAGATAATCATAGGTGTCGTCGATTTCGGGATAATGAGGCATATCGCTGGCAACTCCATAAGGAGATAAACGAATTCCTGTTTTTTCTTTTCCAATGGCTTCAGCCACTGCAATCACCACTTCAATTATAAACCGACATCGGTTTACAATACTGCCACCATAGTCATCGTTCCTGATATTGCTAACAGGCGATAGGAATTCTTCCAATAAATAGCCGTTGGCCCCATGCAATTCAATGCCATCAAATCCAGCAAATAAGGCATTTTGTGCAGCGCAAACAAATTCTGTTTTTGCATGTATAATATCTTGTAAGCTCATTTCTTTTGGCATAACAAAATCTTGTAAATCCTTCAAGTCAGTCCACATCTGCCCATTAGCTTTAATAGCAGAAGGGGCAAGTATCTCACCTTCTATGGGCATATTCAAAGGGTGGCTTATTCTTCCGGAGTGCATTAACTGAACAATGATCTTACTTCCATTTTTATGCACTGCTTTGGTTATATTTTTCCAACTGCTCACTTGTCGCTCGTTAAATATGCCTGGGATCCGGGCATATCCAAGTCCATTTAGCGATGGTGACGTGCCTTCCGTAATTATTAAGCCTGCGCTGGAACGCTGCTTATAATAGTCAACCATGAGATCATTGGGAACATTTTTTATGGCTCTGCATCGGGTCATAGGTGCCATTACAATCCGATTTTTTAATTCTATGGAGCCTAGCCTTTCGGGAGTGAATAATTGATGGTTTTTCATTTTCTTTACTCTTAAGTTATTGTTATAAAGGTAATTATATTTATTGACTTAAGTATTTAAAATGAGTATAGAAGTGATTGTGGCATTCGATAAAGAACCATTTTACTATTAGAAGAACATGTTTTAGCAGCTCCTTTACCGTATGCTTATTACAGCAATGTCTATTTATGCAAATAGATTAAATAATTTACAGCGTTTTCTTGTTCTTTCATACATGACTTTTATTAAAGATAGTTGCTGCGTATTGCTGATTTAGGCAATAAATTAATTGTTAGATTGTCATTGGTCATAGCATTAGATCTCTTAAAATTTTAAACAAAAAAAGAGGATAGACTGTTAAGTGTCTATCCTCTTTTCTAAATCTAAAAAATAAGTTTGTCAGTAATTGACTTATTATTTTGTAGGTACAATATCAATTATAACGGTTCTGTTATAAGAACGTTCTTCTGGTGTTTTATTTTCAAAAGGAGATTTGTTTTCATCCTCACCAAATCCAATTAATTCAAATTTCACATCGTTTCTACCTTTTTTAGATAGCGCACTTTCAATTATGTTTTTCACGTCGTTTGCACGAGCTAAAGACAATTCTTGATTGTGAGCTTCTTCACCAATAGCATCAGTATGACCATGAACAATTACCGTTGCACCAACAGGAATTTTTGGAGTAATTACATCAGTTAAATATTTTTCATAGATGGCAATAGCTTTTGATTTATTAAATTCATAAATAATGCTATATCTAAGACCTTCTTCTGTTTTAGCCGGTGTCCAAAGTACAACATGTAAAGGAGCTTCATTCTCTACAACAACGCCACTTTTAGTTTGACCTATCATTTTTACTTTGAAATCTCCTTCTGGACGGCTTCCTAAAATTGCTTTTCCAGGAATACGAACTTCATCTTCAGTATAAGGTCCGAAAGACTGTGATTTACCTTGTTCATCAGTTATTTGTAATGACCATGTAGATAAAGCCTCGCCAGCTCCTTTGTTATTGAAAGTTACATAACTTGAAGCAGGAGCTTCTTGAGATGCAACAATTTTTACTGGTTTTAATTGAGCACCAGCGCCACTTTGAAATTCCATTAATAAAGATGGAGAATTACTTTCGATAGATACTCTGCGGTCTCCTTCACGAAGAAGTCCTAATTCAAGTGTTCCACCTGGTTGTTCTGATGGAATATTTGGTTTAGATTGACCTTTAGTACTTATTCTTGAAGGATTGATTGCAAATACATCAACTAAATATGTTTTAATTGATTCTGACATTGCTAAACCATCTGCCGGTCCTTGTTCTGATGAACCTACCAAAGAAATAGTTGCATTTGGATTTTTCTGCATACGGTCACCAAGAATGTTTAAAATATTATAATAAACAGTCATTTGTCTTTTTGAACGATCTGATAAATTTTTTGGAGCAAAAACTTCCAATTGGTCTTCTTTGAAATCTTTTACCTGATCTTTATTCAATAAAACATAACGGTTAGGTATTTCACTTGATCCATTGTTAAAATACACATAGTTTCTAAGTGGAAAAATTTCAGTAAGTCTAAGGTCTCCAGGAACATTACTAGGAGAATCTATAGAAAACGAAACTTGTTTGTCTGCTTTGATATCAGTAGCTTCCTGAATGTTTTTTCCTTGTCCAAATTTAAGAGCAACACCTGCTCTTACAGTCGTATTGTTCCATGTTTCTGTTGAACGTGGATTTTGACCAAAATAAGGTTGGAAAGAAACAAAAGGAGACAATACAAATTGTGTTTTGTTTGCATCCGTGGAAAGTGGAATATCATAACCTGCTCCAATTTGCATTGAAATAATTGTTTTTTCAATTTTATCAAAATCACCTGTTACTGCAGGAGTAGCTTCTTGATCTGGATACGCTGGGTTGATTCCTAATTGATATGTAAATGATTTATCCAAGTTGAAAGCTAAACGTGGACCACCATATAAATAAAAATTAGATTTAAAAGGAGCAAAACGTAAACTTGGTTCCACTGTAATGTAACTTAAGTCAGTTGATAAATCAGCAGGACAGTCACATGCAGTAAGCACTTGGTCAAAATCACCTTTACGGCTATCGTAACCAGCTTGTAACATAACACCCCATCTTGAATCAGCAGGACGATACTCTAAAAGCGGTGCAATGAAAAGTCCAGCTCCAAATCCATCATGAAATGTTTTTGGCGATGTAAAACTTGCGTTCAATTGTTGTGTTGATCCACGGTAGAAATTAAAATTGGCTCCACCCGCTACACCAAAGTACCATGAAGGTTTTGAGTATTTAACTTCAATAGTTTCCTGTGCTTGGACAGATGTTTGAAAACTTAACCAAGCTAAAGCGATCATTCCGACGCTTTTGATGGTAAGATTAGTAGGAGTCCATGCATTAGATGGTTTCTCTGTATAAAAAGTTTTTGATTTCATTTTTTTTATTATTAGGTTTTATTTTAATATATCCCGCCCTGAGACGGGATATGTAAAAATTGGGGTATTACTTAGTTAGCAGGAACATTAATAATGGTATTAACCATAGTTACTGAAGATACTAATGAAATAGCTCTTCCGTTTAATACTGTTTCTGCACCAGGTAGAGTAGTGCTATTTGCAGGTGCTGACAATGTCACACCATTATTTGCAATAACATTTCCAACCATTACACCACCACCGGCGTAGTTGATAACTGCTTGACTACCGACGTACCAGTAAACATTATTCGCTTTTGCCCCATTTATTAATTTAACACTTCTAGATGCCGCTGGAGAACCTACTGTTAGTGAAGATGCTGATTGGAAATACCAAGTCGCATTTTCATTACCTTGAGCATCTAATGTTAGATCACCATTTGTAATTTTATACGTACCACTTGCTGATTTATAAACACCTGGCGCTAAAGTTAAAGCTCCTAGTTCTCCTGAACCCTGGTCACTCCCACCAGGTTTGTTAGCTGGAGAAATACTGTTATAAAGATCTCTTGCTGCATTCAATCCTTCTAGTGCTTTTTGTGCTTTTGTAGCATTTCCAGGTGCAGGTGCATCTGCAAAAACACCTCCATTAACTAACCCATTATTTAGAGGAGTAATAGTATACACTTCAAAAGGAGATGCCATAGTATCAGTGAAACCGGTTACTAAGGACGATGCGGCAGTTGTACCGATGGGTCCGTTAACTCTAGTATTCAGTCCTTGATTTGTAATTCCTGCATTTCCTCCAAAAACTCCGAAGAATAAACCTGAAGGCGCAGGGACAACTGTTGCCGACAATGTAGTGAAGTTCCATACATAGTTATTTGCTAAAGGTACTCCGGCAGCATTTTTTGCAGCAGTTGTAATGGTTGCTGTATATGTTTTACCTTCTACTAAAGCGTTTGTTGGTTTGAATGAAGCAGTAGTTCCTGAGTAAGTTACAACTCCCGTGATAGCTGTTGTACCTTGTTTCAATGTGAAATTAGTAGCATTGATTGTTAATGGATCCATTACCATACTAAAGTTAGCGGTAATCGTTTTATTAAGTGCAACACCTGTCGCATTATTGATAGGATCTGTAGAAGTTACTGTTGGTGCTATTATAGTTCCAGTTGTAAATTTCCACACATAGTCACTTGGTAAACGTGTGTTGTCTAGATTTGTTACAGCTGCTGAAACAGTTGCTGTATAGACTGTATTTGCAGCCAATGCTACTGTAGGAGTAAATACAGCTGTTGTTCCGCTATATGTTACAGTTCCTGCAACAGCAGTAGTTCCTTGTTTTAAAGTATAGGTGGTTCCAGTAATAGTACTAGCTTTCATTGGCATATTGAAAGTCACACTTACTAATTTATTTAAAACTACGTTATTCTCGTTGTTTGTTGGGTCAGTTGACGCAACCATTGGAGTAACTGTTAAACCAGTACTAAACGTCCAAATTTTTTCTGTTTGTAAAGCGTTACCTGTAAGGTCTTTTACTGTTCTCTTTATTGTAGCAGTATACGTTGTGTTAGGAGAAAGTAAAGCAGATGGTTTAAAGGTTGCTGTTTTACCTGAGTAGGCAATTACACCAGCTATCTGCGAAGTTCCATTTAAAGTAAATGAAGACTGATTTATAGTTTCAGGATTCATCTCTTCATTAAAAGTTGCTGTAATCAATTGATCCAAAGGAACATTAGTAGCTGCATTTAACGGAGTAGTACTTAGCACTTCCGGACAAAGTCCATCGATTTCTACGAAATCGTCTTTCGCACAACCTGAAATTAAAGCAATAAATAGTATTGCAAAGGTTAATAGTACATTTTTAGTTTTCATTTTATTAAGTTTTAGGGGTTTAATTATTTTATGAAACAAAGGATGGTTTTATTACTCGCACAAGTATTATACTATTAAAAGGGAAACTTGTATAATTCACATATAGAAAATGTTAAAATTTTAAATAAGTCCTTTTAAATCAATTAGTTGTGAAATATAAACTGTTAATGGCTTGCTATTTGGCTTATTTTATTTAACTAAAAAAGTATAGAAATAGTAATAAAAAGAGGTATGGAGTTTCTTTTTTAAGAAATGAATATCTTAAAAAAAAGGGTTTACGACAAGGACCGTCGGTTGCTTATGATTGGAATAATAAAGGGGAAGCTAATGTTCTATTTTAGAAGTTTAGCAGACCAGGTAATATAATAGTTTGAATGAGTGTATTTTTTGCTTTTGTCTGAGTTCTAAGATATAGGTATTGAGTTCTTTAGTTAATGCATCAAGGGAGTAAGCGGATGCTTTTATATGATCTAAAGTTTATTTGATACCTACCTTTGTATCGTTTGAAAGATCCAGTAATTAGGAAAGACCTAAAATGTTAGCAATTGGTTGTCTTACTTTATGAGAGGTCATAAATATCACTTTTTCTATTCCTTTTGGTATTCTTCCGCTTTTTTGAGTTCTATGTTAGCGGTTAGTAATTCTAGAGCTCTATCTTCCTTTTCTTGATTTTGAAAGGCTAGTTCTTTGTTAGTGATAATTAACTCTTCGTTTATTACTTTTCTGTTTATGCCTACCTAACTGAAATTTTCGAAAAAAAATGATAATTTAACTTAAAGGATTACCGGATGCTATTATTTCGGGTCACTTTCTTAGAAAGAATATAAATCAATAGTATTATTCTAATCATGATAAGTAAATTGACTTATTTAAAATATAACGTGAATTTTTCATTTAAGAAGTAGTGATTTCTAAAGATTACTACGTTTAGCAACTAAATTAGTTACTACGAATTGTAATACGGTTCCCGCTATCCTTTTTATTGGATTGTGCGTTGAGCCCATTAATAACTTCTTGGAGATGTAGCCTGTAGATAAGCCAATGACCGTATTAAGTATATTGTGTCTTAAGTCTGGAGAGGAGGTCATTTTTTTTAAAGCACTTTTCATTAAGTTTAAAGGCTTTACACTTTCATATATGACAAGGTAGTGTTGATGTAGGGATTGTAATTCTGCGGCCTGTTTTTGTTCCAACAATAAGATCGTTTGGCGCAAATTTTGTGTTGCGTTCCTTTTTTCCATGCTATTTATTTTTTAGCATTTTGGTAATAATAAAATTACTGACCGGGATTTTAATCCATTGATCTTTATAAGAATATAATACAATTGACAGTACTAAATATAAGGCGGCCATTATAAAGAAGCCGAAATAAAAAGTGCCTAGAAGTTAACCTAGGCAAAACGAAAGACCAAAGTTTGGCAGTAGCAAAAATATAACAAAAACAATAGCAATTGTTGATCGGGATATCAGTGAAAACAGAACATCTGCTGAAGTGTCGATAACTTTTAGTTTTGCCAATTCGAGAGATGTTCCAGTATAATGCTCTACTTTCACGACAAGAATTTCTATTGTTCTTGCCTTGCTACTAATAATTTTATTTTAACGCTAATTGAAGTTTAAAAACGCTATTATTAGATAGTGATATTTTTAACATCTGTATTTTCAATATCTTTTTTAGATTTTTCAAATTTAGATTTTCCTTCATTAAAAAGACCTTGTCCTTCCTCTTTAAGCACCTCATACTTTTTTGACATTGTATCTAATGCGACATCAAATTGATCTTTTAATTCATCTGCATAATCGTTGCTTACATTTTTAATCTTTCTTCTTGTTTTTTTTCCTTTTTCAGGTGCAAATAATATTCCCATTATTACACCTGCTGCAAGACCACCTAAAACTCCTAAGATTACTTTATCTGTTTTCATGTTTATTTTTTTTAATTTTTACTAATATACTTATTTTATAATCTTCTACCTTGTATAAGTCTTAATAATATTGCAATTACCGCAATAATAAGTAATACATGTATGATTCCGCCCGCACTAAATGCGAAGAATCCAATTGCCCAAAAAAATGACTAAAATTATTGCTAATGTGTAAAGAAGGTTGCTCATGATTTCTATTTTTTATTGGATTATTTTCTATTTTAAATTAGCCGCGATTCTCTATCGGAACTCCGTTTTTATTTTTAGTTCAATCTTAGACCAACGTATACATTAAATATGCTATTTTTAGCATCTGAATCCGCAAAGCTTCCCTCTTTGAATACTTTTGTTAAACCGTAATTGTATCTTACCGCAAAGTTAACTGTTTCTAAATCTACGCCTAAACCTCCTGAAAGACCTGCGTCAAACCTGTTGAAATCATTAGTGTCTAATTGAGTCTCAGAGGTAAACAGGTTTGAATCGTTCGTTGTTTTACCACTTACCATATAAGCTGCATACGGTCCGGCATGGATATTTAAAACATTTGTAAGATTGAAAACCAGTAGTACAGGAACTTCAATATAGTTTGTTTTAAATTGTGCTGTTCCGTTTGCAAAAGCATTATTGTAGGTAAGCTCTGCACCTTTAGTGGTGTAGGAGATTTCAGGTTGTATGGAAACAGAATTTGCGATTGGAAATTTAGCATACAATCCTGCGTTGAATCCTGTAAGTATGTTATTGTCATCTACGTTATCAGTGTAAAGATTTGAAAAGTTCAGACCACCTTTAAATCCAAAAGCGGGAGTGCTCGATTTTATATCCTGCGCATTTGATGTGTTAAATGCCAAGCATGTTAGTAAAAAAGTAGCTAACGTCAGTTGTTTTGTTTTTTTCTATTTTTTCATTTTTAATTTTATTGATTGTATTGTTCTACAAATATCGGTAACATAATAGGTGAACTTATTATATAACTTTTAGTAAATGTTGTATTATTTACAGTTACTGCATTACTGTTTAGTGCTTTAAAGTACTATTCCTAGTTTTGAGGAAACTTAAAATTGAAATAATTTATGAATTTTACTATTATAATAATTACTCTAAAGTTTGTTAATAATTTGGTATACTTCCTGCTTTGTTTTGCCAAACTTAACTTGAAGTTTTGTTATCATTTCTTCTTCCTTTTCTTCGAGGAATAATAAATTAGTAGCAGTCAAAGCCGCAATTTTTTGTTTTAGACGTTCCTTTTGCTCTTCCCATGTCTCTGTAAGATCTTTATTTTGCATTTTGGCCTAATTCATATTGTATCTTGAGTACGCTACAAAGATCAGCCGTTTCGAGTCTAAATTTGTTATATAACTTTTAGAAGAAGTTACATGATTTACTTATTGTGGAAATATAGAAATGATAACGAAGACTTTACATGAAAGGATACAATAAAAATTAGCACAAAAAAAACA